>JAOTSI010000436.1 GCA_029865005.1 Desulfobulbaceae bacterium | reverse complement strand
ATGGTAACAAAACCGTGATGAATCCATAAATTAGCAAAGGGCTTACCGTTTGCCCCACAAGACTGAGCAATCTCATTTTCATGATGGGGGAAAATTAAATCTTTACCACCACCGTGAATATCAAAGGTTTCACCCAAATACTTCCGACTCATGGCCGAACATTCGATGTGCCAACCTGGTCGTCCCTCACCCCAAGGGCTCTCCCACTTGGGCTCACCGGGTTTGCTCCCCTTCCACAGGGCGAAATCCATGGGATCTTCCTTCTGCGCATTCACCTCAATACGTGCCCCGGCCTGCATATCCTCAAGATTCCGGCCGGAGAGCATCCCGTAATCAGCAAACTTGCCAACCCGAAAATAGACGTCACTACCAGATTGATAAGCTAGCCCTTTCTCTATGAGTTCACCGATTAAATCTATCATCTCCCCGATATGCTCGGTTGCCTTCGGTTCGATGTCCGGCCTCAAGATGCCAAGTTGATCCATATCGGTATAAAACTCATCGATAAACCGGCCAGCAAGCTCTTCAGAGGAAACAGACCGCTCGTTGGCCCGCTTAATGATCTTATCGTCAATATCGGTAAAATTGCGAACAAAGGTGACCCGCAAGCCTCGATAACGCAGATAACGAACAATCATGTCAAAAACCAAAGCAGACCTGGCATGCCCAATATGGCAATAATCATAGGATGTTATGCCACAAACATACAATTTAACATGATTCTCCTCCATGGGTTGGAGAAGCTCTTTTTTACGACGTAGGGTGTTATAGACTTTTATATGCATAATATCGGGGGCGACAATTACAGCCACTTAACTAATTTATTTTTTTGTTTCTATAGAATAGCCGGTTGATTAGTATCAAACGACAGCCAATTAGCCATACCATAATGCGAAGAGGGAGAAAAAACAACAATGAGTCGTCCCGGGATTAATAAAGAAGATGAGAAGTCAATAAGTAAAGCGTGGTTACATCCGCAGGTCATAACCATGCTCTTTCTTGGTTTTTCCGCCGGAATCCCCATCCTGCTAATTTTCTCTACCCTTTCGGCCTGGCTGAGTGAAGCCGGGGTAAGCAAAAGCTCGGTAACTTTTTTCAGTTGGGCGGCCCTAGGCTATTCCTTTAAATTTATTTGGGCCCCCCTCGTTGATACCCTCCCCCTTCCCTATCTCACCAAAATCATGGGTCGACGTCGATCCTGGTTAATAATTTCCCAAATATCTATCATCATCGCCATCTTTTGGATGGGACTAACCGATCCGCTTCAGGATGCAAACGGCCTACAGATCATGGCAATGGCTGCAGTGCTACTCGGTTTTTCCTCCGCCACCCAAGATATCGTCATAGACGCCTACCGAATTGAATGTGCCGCAAAATCCATGCAAGCCTTGCTCTCTTCTTCATACATCGCCGGATACCGAATCGGAATGCTGGTTGCCGGAGCCGGAGCACTCTACCTGGCCGATCTTTTGGGAACCACAAAGGAAGTTTATAAATATAGCTCGTGGATGTACACCTACTTTGCCGTTGCAGCTATGATGCTCATCGGAATTACCACCACTCTGCTCATGCCGGAACCGAAGCGCGGTAATAACTCAAACAACATACCCAAGCCGACAGTGTACCATATCCGCCTTGTCAGTATGTTTCTCCTTAGTGTGACCGGGTTTTGTCTAACCTTCTTTTATGCCGGAATAACAATCAACCTTTCAGCTATTATCCCTGGATTAAACGGCCCCTTAACAATCTTTATCCATGAACTTCTCCGTCTGATGGCTGCCCTGGGCGCAGCACTGCTCACTGCTGCAGTAACAGTAGCAATTGGAATAGCCGATAAAAAAATGCTTTATGAAACATTTTTCGCACCGGTGGAGGATTTTTTCAAGCGCTTCGGGATAAAAAGTGCCCTCCTGATCCTCCTACTCATCGGATTTTACCGTATATCCGATATCGTCCTAGGAATTATATCCAATGTATTCTATTTGGATATGGGATTCAGCAAAGCGACCATTGCTGGGATAGCCAAATCCTTTGGCTTAATAATGACTCTTGCAGGAGGTTTTCTCGGCGGGATGGCGGCCATACGTTTCGGTGTTATACGAGTTCTTTTTTGGGGAGCACTCCTCTCAGCTCTCACCAATCTACTGTTTATGACCCTCGCCCGAAGCGGACCGGACCTCACCATACTTACCATGGTTATCAGTATCGACAATTTAAGCGCAGGGCTGGCCACCACCGCATTCGTAGCTTTCCTCTCAAGCCTCACCGACATCAAATTTACCGCCGTCCAATATGCCCTGTTCAGCTCCTTGATGACACTTTTCCCCAAAGTACTTGGCGGCTACTCCGGCACCTTTGTCACCGCCATGGGCTATGAAAAGTTCTTCCTCTTCACCGCCATCCTGGGGGTGCCAGTACTGGCATTGGTGTTAATTGCTGGAAAATTACTTCCACAAGACAACAACCAATAAACGAGCATGCTAATTTGTTGTACTTAGCACAGCAAAAAGCAAATATATATAATATAGGGTATTTTCATCTAGGTAACCCTCAGCTTTGCAGAGGGACAATAAAAGCTTAACAGTTCCTGCAAAATGAAGAAGCCTCCAGACTCATGGAACGTTCAAAGTCACGAGAAGGAGGCTTCAATAAAACTATCTCAGTCAGGAGGCTAAGCTAGGTTAAACCCCACGCTTATACGGGCAGCCCAACAAAAGTCACTTTAGTCAATTGCGTCTCATACCTTTCTCGGA
>JAOTSI010000174.1 GCA_029865005.1 Desulfobulbaceae bacterium | reverse complement strand
TGAAATATAGATAAAGAGTAGGATATTTTTTTAGTATTTTATTAAAATGTTTATTTTCTAGATATAAAATCTCACATGGTATAAAGGCACGAACCGTGGCACCTACATCTTCCTCACAGATAAGACTCATCTCGCCAAACACTTCCCCATGTCCAAGTGTTCCTATTTGTAATCCAACATCGTTGATGATTTCTACTTCGCCCGACGCAACAATATAAAGGTTGCCGCCTGGGTCGCCTTTACGGATGACTATAGAGTTTTTTTCGAAAGATTTAAGCTTGAAGTATTTTGTAATTTCATTAATGTCTTTTGGATCGATGTTTTTGAAAAAGGGGAAGCTGGGAAGCATGTCCTTGTATTTAGCGAGTTGAAGTGCATTGTCTTCAGAAACTTTACTCTCCTCAAGGGGTATTTTAAGACTATGCTCAAGACGGATTGTACCTGTACAGCCGCTACAGCTAATCATACAGTCAGGTATTTTGTCGGCTCGTTCGTATTCAATTATTATTTTTGTGATGTCGCCGCATAATATTTTGCAACTTTCCCTATCCTCTGGAGCATGGACAACTGCAGTGGTAATAAATGAATTCTCGGTTTGATTATGCATGAAAAGAGCAACCCCGGTAACAGCGAAAACATCGCTGAGTTTGAATTTAGGGCACTCATGAGCGTCGATTATGCGAAAGGTAACTTTTGGAAATCCCATGAAATTAATAGATATTGTTTTAAGTAACTAATTGATAAAATAATGACATCTTTTTTTTCATATATCCACTTATTATATAGTATGGAAAATAAAAAGGGACAACTACTCTTTAGTTTATTTCAGTAGAGAAAACCTTGCTCTCAGGCTCAGTGGATTTGCCATCTGGGTGCTGAATAGTTGTTCTGAACTTAAATTTTCTTAAAAATCTATACAATTTGGAAGTAACAATATGAGCAGGTTTGCATAAATGTTAAAAACTGAGCTGGCTGTGCCAAAATCATATTGTTTGCTATTTTTAATATAGGCTGAGAGTTTTGGATGGAAAGATTAATAAGAAATCAATATTTATTGAATTAATGATAAGTTGGGGCAACTAAGTTTTTGTTCCTAAGTTTTACTTAGGTTAAAACCAATGGTCCATTGTTACCAGTTTGAATATAATTAAATATTAGCTAATATTGAAAGGTAATTAGGGTTACTCCATGCCAAGGTGCCATCGGATATTCTCCTTGGCAAGTGAATTAAGTATGGTTTCAAATTGTGTTAAATCTTCTATGGTTTTAGTGTTATTGGGTATATTGTCTGGATTTTCTATAACATAATTTTTTAGTGCGATTATCGTGTTAAGGCCATCTTCCGTAGAAAACCATTTATCAGGCGAGTAGATGGATGAGTTGTCATCTGTGTCGAGAATATTTAGTAAGTCGTCAAGGTCATCGGGGTTTTTTCCTAGAAAGCTCATTAGGGGGTCAACCTCTGCGTTTATTGATATTTCAATGAGTAGTTCGTCGGAAATTGTAGCAAGTGCCTTGGCTTTAAAAGAAGTGTCCACATTGTCCGTGTTATTTTCAGGAATAATAAATAGTGCTACATCCATCTACGAGGTCTCCATTTACATTAATTGTTTTTCTTACCATGTGTTACCCTCTATCAATAAGAGCCCAGATACTCTGTAGGGATTTTCTTTGAGGATTCTAAAAATAACGATTGTTAATGTTATCACTCTCAATGACTCTAACACAAGTCATTATGATAATTCAAACCATTCATTGGGTAAAAAGTTGATAACTCAAAAAAAAGATATGGATATTAAAATTTTCCTGATAGATATTATTCATAATAATAGCTGGTTGATGGTTTTTTCCCGGCATGGGGACTTTGTTTTGAGTATCAGTTAGGAATTTAATGATAAATTTAATTGGTTAAGATTCGCCGTAAAGTTTTAGTTTTTGCCAAAGGTTTTTTCTACTGATACCTAGGGCTTTTGCTGTCATTGTTTTGTTGTATCCGGTTTTTTTCAACGTATTAAAAATGCACTCCTTTTCCGCTCTCGCTACAGCAGCAGCAAGAGTTGTGTCATCGGTATTATTGGGCACAATAACTCCAGATATGTCTGCAGGGAGGTCTTTGGGTTCTATAACGGGGCTAGAAGCTAATACAGTCGCCCGCTCCAATATATTTTTTAGTTCTCTGATATTACCAGGAAACGAATAGGTTAGCAGGTGTTGTAATGCTGATTTAGAAAGGGAAAACTTTTGGGAACGTCCATGACTGAATTCGTGGAGGAAGTGGGCGCAGAGAGTAGGAATATCATCCCCTCTATTACGAAGTGGTGGGATCTCAATTGGAATAACCTGCAAGCGGTAATAGAGATCTTCTCTGAAGTTGCCTTGTTTGACTTCGTTCGTCAAATTTTTGGCAGTTGCACATAGTATACGTACATCTATTTTTATAGAGTTGTGTCCGCCCAGACGTTCTAATTCTTTTTCTTGAAGAACTCGTAGGAGTTTTACCTGCAGGGCGAGGGGAAGATCACCTATTTCATCAAGTAAAAGGGTGCCTCCGTCTGCTAATTCAAATTTGCCTATTTTTCTGGTATCCGCTCCAGTAAATGCCCCTTTCTCGTGACCAAATAATTCTGATTCGATTAATGCTTCTGGAATAGCACCGCAGTTGATTTTAATATAGGGTTTATCAGCACGTAAGCTTTGGTTGTGGATGGCAGTAGCTACCAGCTCCTTACCAGTGCCAGATTCTCCTGTGATGAAAATCGTGGAGTTGGTTGGTGCGATTTTATGGATCATTTCCATTAAAGTATTGTGTGATGGTCCGCTCCCAATTATTTCAGAGGAAGGTAGAGATTCTTGTAACGATTCACAGCGTATTTTAAATGACTGAATTTGTAATAATCGATTTACCCTAATGGTTAAGTCGTCCATGTCAAAGGGCTTTAACATATAGTCGGCTGCCCCTTGTTTTAAACATTTTACGGCATTTTCTACACTGCCATAGGCGGTCATTAGGATAACGTCACTGTCAGGAGAATTTTTATTTATATGTTTGAGAAGGCTAATTCCATTAAGGCCTGGCATTTTAATATCGGAAACAATGACATGATAAGTATTTTTTTCTAGAAAGTTTAAAGCCTTTAAGCCATTTTCTGCGATATCCACTAGCCAGTTGTTAGCTTTTAGTCGATCATGCAAGGTAACGCGCATGATTTCATCATCTTCAACCAGTAATATTCTTGCCATTATTTTCTCCTTGACCCATGATGTGCAGGGGGATGAAAACAACAAATTCGCTTCCTACTCCAATTTCACTGTTTACGGTAATGATTCCTCCCATTTTTTCAACAAAGGAAAATGAAACGGCCAAACCCATTCCGGTTCCTTCCCCGGCATCCTTAGTGGTAAAAAACGGATCAAAAATTTTATCTATTATATCTTTAGGAATACCATTTCCCGTGTCACGGAATTTAATGAAAGCCATGGTTTTGTCGCTTCCTGTTTCAATAGTTATGGCACCGCTATTGTCCATGGCTTGAGCGGCATTAAGTATTATATTAACAATAATTTGTTTAAGGGCTTCCACATCGGTAACTATAGGTTTGTCAAGTGTTAGATGTAAGGTGACTTTAATGTTTTTTAGGCGATATTCCAATAATAATAATGCTTCATGGATCAGGTCGTCGACCATTGAAGTGCGGAAACGTAAGGGTTCCGTACGACCAAAATTAAGAAGTTGACGTACTATTTGTTCTATACGAATAAGGCCTTTATCTATTAATGGCAAATAGGTGTTGCGCATTATCTTATCATTGGGGCTTTCTGTCAGTGATTTTATGCAGTTTCTCATGCCTCCTAAGGGGTTATTGATTTCATGGGCTACCCCTGCTGATAATCTTCCAAGGGCCGCCATCTTTTCGGTCTGAAACATCCTTTCCCGTGCTTCTGCTAGTAGTTTTTGAGAGTTAAATAGTCTGTGACCGAGGTCAACAACATTTTTTCCGAGATAATGGATTTCATCTTTTCCCCCTGGTAGTTGTTGAGTTTTTCCTAAGTTGTTGGGGAATTGATTAAAATATGCAGTAATTAGCTCAAGTCTGCGAACAACCATTAGTTCTATGAGGAAAATGAGAGTTATATAGACGCATATGATGGATGCTACCCCCACTCCCACAAGTAGTTTGAAGTTAGACGATGCCATCTCGTCTGCCCATCCAATTGGAATGGTGAGGCTCAAGGCTCCCCTAAGATCTCCTAATTGATAGCCGTGCCGTTCGTGGCATTTCAGGCAGGGCTTTTTGGTGGTCAAGGGGCTGGAGTAACGTAACACTCTGCCTTGCGGTGTATTTTCTATGGCGGTCGCTTCCATTGTGCCTTTATTGAAACTAACAAGTGCATTTTGCTCAAAAGTATCTGGGAGGTTAGCTGGGTTTATTGGTGCAAGGCTAGTAACCCTGAATCGACAAAAGCCTGCCTCATCTGCATAGGCGGAGAGTTCGCGGGTAACCATCGCCGGATTACCTTTGATGTAGGATGTGCCTGTGTCATCAGTGATTATCGGCTCTTCTAGAAAGGAATTGCCAAGTTCACCAGGCTGCATGATAAGGAAAATACCATTGTGATCGGCAACCCATTTCCTGGTTAGTAAAATCTGTTGTGCAAGCATCCGAGCCTGTATCTTGGCCTGTTTATATATTAATGCCTCCTGAAAGTGATGGGTGCGTATAAAGGTAATGCCAAAGGAAATAAGTATTATGGGGCCAATAAATAGGAGAAACTTTGTTCGCAAACGCATGGCAAAACTTTTAGGTAACCTTTTTAAAATTCAAATTAAATCTATTAGTAGAGAGTTTGTGGCTAAGAATTATTCAGATCTATTAACTTATTAATTATAGCATATACGACTGAGAGGAGATGTTATGATTTTTAATCTATAGGAATGACAATTGTTACTAAGCGGTAACGACTCTTATTGAGTGAATGTTACTGGTAGGTAACGTAAGGTGTAGTTGTAGGTGGTAACTATAAGTAATTCAGCAATAATAATTATTGGCTTGCTTTTTGCTTTTATTATTTTGACTGCTAAATTTATAAGGAATTTATCATAAATTATTAAATCAGAGAGTGGCGAGAAAGGAGGAAGGTTCGTGGGAGACAATCATAATACCCATGTTAAATGGGTTGTCGGATTTTTGACGATGGCTGCCATTCTCGGGCTCATCGTTAAAAAGGTTCTTGTGCCAGAGGGGTTTGGCACTTATGGGCATTATAGGGCCGGAGCGATACTCGATGAGTTTAACAGGGAAACGCGTCACATGACCAATGATTCTTGTTTATCCTGTCATCCATTCATTAAAGAGATGCATTTGGAAGGGATTCATCGGACCGTATCCTGTGAGTTTTGTCATGGGCCTTATGGGGATCATATAAGGAACGGAAAAAAAGTCGCAACGTTGCCGGTAAAGAAGGGTGAGGAGATAACAGCTCTTTGTCTACGTTGTCATAATCAGATCATCAGGGCTAGGCCTAAAGAGTCTATCAAAATGATTACCATGCCTGATCATTTGGAGAATAAAAAGGTTCAAACGGATCACAATTGCGATCAGTGTCACAACGTGCATGCACCGCTGATGTATGTGAAACAGGCTCGGGAAATGATGCATATGAGTAGTCGGGAGGATAAATAATGGATCGGATACGAGCGGAAATAAATAATGATCGGCGTGCATTTATAAAAAAGGTGCTTAACGGAACCATAGCAGGTTCTCTCTTGCTGGTTATTCCTGCTGGGGCATCGGAAGTGGCTGAGCAGCTTTCCGGAATGCGGGCTGAACAGTCTATTTTTACAAAAAAACGTTTTGCTTTCATTGTGGATGTGACTCGTTGTATCGGTTGTGGATCTTGTTGTGTGGCGGATAAACTAGAATACAATGTGCCGGACGGTAATTATCGAACCTGGGTGGAACGATATATTATTGATGATGAGGATAATGTCTATGTTGACTCTCCTGATGGGGGGCTGGGCGGTTATGTGGAACCGCGTAAGGATATTCCTCACCCGGTGCGTGATACCTTCTTTGTGCCCAAACTCTGTAACATGTGTAAGAAACCTTCCTGTGTTCAGGTCTGTCCTGTTGGGGCGACTTTTCAAACGGAAGACGGGTTCGTACTTATTGATAAAGAACGGTGTGTGGGCTGTGGCTATTGTATCCAGGCCTGTCCGTACTCGGTACGGTTTTTAAATCCTGAGACCAAGACCGCTGATAAGTGTACCTGGTGTTATCACCGGGTGCGTAAGGGACTTTTGCCTGCTTGTGTCAATGTTTGTCCTGTGGGGGCTCGGAAGTTCGGTGATCTTGATGATCATGAATCAGAAGTATATAAAATATTACATCTGCCCCATGTGGTATCGGTGCTCAAGCCCGGTATGGGGAATAAACCGGCGCTTCATTATGTCGGATTGAGAAGGGAGGTTGTCTAATGAGTCCGGAATCAGGCGGGGCGGCGGCAGCCGTCATGAATTATGTGTTTCCCAATGATCTCCATGTACATTGGAGCCTGATGATTGTTCTCTATCCCTATATCACCGGGATAGTGGCGGGCGCTTTCATCGTATCCTCCCTGTATCATGTTTTTGATGTTAAGGCTCTAAAACCCATTTCCAAGTTTTCTCTACTTTTTGCTCTGGCATTTCTATTGTGCGCCACCATACCGCTGCTTAATCATCTCGGTCATCCAGAACGTGCCATGAGTATGATGCTAACCCCATCGCCTTCTTCTGCTATGGCAGGGTTTGGCTATATTTATTCGGCCTATATGGTGGTACTTATTTTAGAGATCCTCTTTATCTATCGACCGGTGGTGGTGGGACTTAAGCAACGGGCATCGGGTTTGATGCGTTTAATTTACGGTTTTTTGTCCATGGGCAGTGATAATGTCAGCCAGAAATCCCTTGATCTCGATCATCGAATTATTAATTTTCTTGCTGGGTTGGGGATTCCCATGGCTTGTGTGTTACATGGATATGTCGGATTTATTTTTGGTGGAGTCAAAGCAAATCCTCTGTGGGCTACCCCACTTATGCCGGTAATTTTTCTCCTCTCGGCCTGTGTTTCAGGGATAGCCGGTATTATCTTGGCCTATTACGTAATTATGAAGTTTAGGGGTTCACCTATTGATCTTGATTGTGTGAGAGCTTGTGTCAAATTTTTATGGGGCTTTTTCATTCTTGATTTTGTTTTCGAGATGTTGGAAATATTTTCCCATGGCTATATGTCCACCCATCATTGGCATACCTTGGAGTCTTTGCTTTGGGGACCGTTGTTTAACAGTTTTTGGATTGCTCAAGTATTAATTTTCTCCGTTATTCCTTTCATTATCTTGACTTGGCTAAACCTGTTTAAAGTCGGTGATAAAATCATTCATATATTTGCACCCCTGATTTCATTTATGATCGTTATCCAGGTATTGCTCATGCGCTGGAATGTGGTCATCGGAGGTCAGTTGATGTCGAAGAGTGAACGCGGCAGCGTCTTTTTCCATCCTGAGTGGTTGGAGAAGGAAGGTATTCTTCCCGCCATTATCATCATGTTGCTCCCTTTGGTGATCCTCTATGGTTTAGGGAAGATTTTTCCCTTTTCTCTGGAGAAAAAGCCGGAAACCGCGAGTGACTGAGTTACGGGTTAAACTGAATTGGAAATACATATGAGAAGGAGGTGGCACACGGAGAGTAACCTGATTCGTAAGATGACCGGATTCACAAGTATCCGGGCGGTATTTACGGTGAGCGGTAATGGTAAACCCGCCGAGAGGGAGAGTATCACGGCGGAGAATGAAGTAATTTACTGGAGGGACAACTGTATGAAGCAATGGAAATTGATCTTCAGGCTGGCTATCATCGGCCTTTTCGTCTCCGGACCTGCTTGGGCCACAACCGAGGCGTCAAAAGATCTGAAAAATGAAGCGAATAGACAGATTAACATAAAATGTATCAACTGCCATCTTAAGGAAAATGCTTCCTTGGTGAAACAGTGGGAAAAATCGCCCCATGCCGCAGCAAAAGAAGGACAGGTATCCTGCTATACTTGTCATGCCGCAGATAATGGCGATGAAACAGCCTATATGCATGAAGGCGCACTGATTAAGACTATTACTAGTCCTCGAGATTGTGCTTTTTGTCATGATCGGGAAGTCAAAGAAATGACTAAGTCCCATCATGCCACAGCAGGAGAGATTATGGCCTCTCTGGATAATGTGGTGGGTGAGGTAATTTGTTCCATGGAAGATAAAGCGGATGCGGCTAACGGTTGTTGGCAATGTCATGGTTCCGTGGTTACTATTTTAAAAGATAAGGATGGCACCATCCTGCGTAATAAAGTTCAGGCTCCGCAACTTGATCCCATGACCTGGCCAAATACCGGAGTGGGTCGAATCAATCCGGACGGTACCAGGGGTAGTTGTATGGCGTGTCATTCCAAACATTCATTTCGAGCTAGTGTCGCAAGGCAGCCGGAAAATTGTGGCAAATGTCACTTAGGGCCTGATCATCCTCAGATGGAGGTCTTTACTGAGTCCAAACACGGTATCGCCTATAATACTGCCATTCGGGAAGGCGGTATGAACGGTATGAATATCCTAAAACAGGGATCATGGATTTTGGGTAAAGATTATTATACTGCACCCACCTGTTCAACCTGTCATATG
>JAOTSI010000173.1 GCA_029865005.1 Desulfobulbaceae bacterium | reverse complement strand
GAGGCCTCCGAGAATGTCATGGGGATGGGGGAGTCCATCAACACCATGGTGGCCTTGCTTTATAAACTGGCGGCGGGTGAAGATATCCATCCCGCTCAAGATAAGTATATTCCCCAAGGACGACGGCGCAATTTCTTTGCTCAGCAAAGCGGAGCTCAAAGGGCGGTTGATATGCTATTGCGCAAGATTAAGGGTGAACCCTTTATCACCGAATATTCCATGCCGGTTTTTGACCGAGTGGACCCAGCGCCCGCTGTTACCGATATCGCCAGGAGCAAGCTTGCACTGGTGACATCTGGCGGCATCGTGCCGCGCGGTAATCCCGATAGAATCGAGGCCGCCAATGCTTCACGTTTCGGCACCTATCCTCTTGCAGGGCTTGAGACCCTCGCCCCGGAAACCCACCAAAGTGTGCATGGAGGTTATGACCCCACCTATGCCAATGAAGATCCTAATCGGGTCCTCCCCTTGGATGCGGTGCGCGAGCTCCAGAGAGAAGGTCTTATCGGTGAGCTGCATCCCCATTATTACGCCACCGTGGGGAATGCCACCTCGGTGGCCAATGGAGTGCGATTCGGGAAAGAGATAGCGGCCCGTTTGACCGCCGACGGGGTACTTGCCGTCATCCTCACCTCCACGTGAGGTACCTGTACCCGTTGCGGGGCAACGATAGCCAAAGAAATAGAGCGAGCAGGTATTGCAGTGGCCCATTGCTGCTCCATCACCACCATCTCCAAAACCGTAGGTGCTAACCGGATCATCCCCACCATAGCCATTCCCCATCCCTTCGGAGACCCACAGAAAAGTACCCTAGAAGAAAAACATTTACGCAAAGAGCTGGTAAAAAAAGCACTAACAGCCCTTTCTACCTCCGTCGAGGTGCAGACTATCTTTTAATTTGCCATTGCAAACGGGGTAGTGACGGCAAACAGTTGTCAGATAACCAAAGGGAGTTGGTAGCGTCAAGTAAGATTAAATTTATTCTATATTATTATGGCAATAGGGCTGGGACTGTTCATCCCAACTCGCAGTATACTAATCAGCTAGTTAGGGTAAATACCTGTGTTCAGGTACAATTTTTCTTCATCGGCTGGGCAAACAGAAAGTGATTCCCTATCATCTTCCTTCTTTGCTTAATTGTTAGTATGAGTTATAATGGTTTTATATCATTAGTATATAAGGATATGTAATCTAGGAAATATAATATGCGCAGTAATATTCCAAAAAAAAAGTTAATCGAGAGTGTTCGCAAAGCCACCACTGAGGCTGTGAAAAAAGCCCAAGAGCTTGGCTGTGCAATTACTTATCAATCAGGGAAGAAAATCGTTAAGAAACATCCGGATGGGCAGGAAGAAGTGCTTGAAATTCTCGATAGAGCTTATATTAGAACTTCGAAGAAAAGTTATAAAATAGGTTAGCGTGGGGCGTGTAAGAATATTTGCGGGTCCTAATGGATCAGGCAAAACCACCGTAAATGAGGAGCTTAAAGGTCAATTCAATTTGGGTTATTATCTCAATGCTGATGATCTCTGTCTTAAAGTTGAAAAGGATGATCGTATAGATCTTAGTTGTTTCAATCTCTCTCCCTCTTTTGCAGAATTAGAATCTTTTTTTTGTGATCACAACCTATATCAAACACTACCATTCGGAATTTCTTTTAAACTGGTCGACTCGTGTTTAGTGTTTTCTAAACAAACAAATATGTATGAAATTGCGATTCTGGCAGATTATTTGCGCCATTCCCTATTGAAAACAAAGGCAACATTTTCGTTCGAGACAGTTTTTTCCCATCCAGATAAAGTCAGCTTTATCGAAAAAGCAAACAAGCAGGGCTACAGAACTTACCTATATTTCGTTTCCACTAATTCGCCTGAGATCAATATTGCAAGGGTAAAGGCACGAGTTTCACTGGGCGGTCATGATGTCCCAGAAAGTAAGATCTTAAAAAGGTATAAACGTTCGCTGGATAATCTTCTACCTGCAATGAAGTTAGCTTACAGAACATATATGTTTGACAACTCAGGGAAACAGGCGAAATTAATAGCACAGGTAACACCAGCCAAAAACATGCACGTCGAAGCCAAACAGCTCCCCATCTGGTTTGAGGAATATGTACTGTCAAGACTCTCAGATCAGACGAATAGCTAGTAGGTGTCCTTGCCTGCACTTTCCACCGATATTGCTGAGCATAGTTTTTTTATTGAGTATCTGCCTGGCTTGGGTGAGCTGCGTTTTACTAAATTGCTTTCAATTCCATCCCATTTCATTCCCACGTTGTACTGTCACACCACCCCTTCTGTTTGTCGATGTGAGTACTGTCTTATCCAGGCGTTGCGGCTATAATCCCTTTGAAATTATTTTATTTTTTGGTAAGCTTGTTTTGATTTGTATTTATACGGGTTTGGAACTTTGGTGGAAAAAGGAAAGCCTCGAAAAATAAGTTTTGCCGAGAAATATGGCAGAATATTTGTACCTGAACGCAGGGTTTCTAACTAGCTGATTTAATATATTGCGAGTCGGTAAGTGGTCATATTTGGTTCTGATATATGCAGTTGCCTTTGCTCGCTATAGCTTATCTATGTGGGCAGGCCATCCACATGAAAATGAGGTACCTGTGACCACTTACGGTGAATTCTAACGAATATATAACGGTGCATGCGACATGACGAAAGATGGCAAAGTCTCCAGCCATAATGATGATCCCATCCTTAGGGATGCCTTTGGACAACAGGGTTTTATTGAGCGTATTGCTCACATAATCAGGGATTGTCATCCGCCCAAGGGGATTGGGGTTAATGGCTATTGGGGAACAGGTAAAACCAGTACCTTGATGCGTATTTATTATCACCTGAGTGGAAAGCATCCGTTTATCGAAAAACCAGATTTGACCATGGTAGATGCTCCCGTGCCAAAGGATATTCAGCAACAGGTCGTACCGATCTGGTTCGAAGCCTGGCGCTACCAGCATGAGTCTTTGCCCATCGTGGCCCTGCTTAACGAGATTCGCGAGCAAATGGGGTTGATGGAAAAGTTTCGTAATGCCACTGGAAAAATTCTCGGGGTGACACTCCTTGGTTCACTCAGTGCCTTTGACGAGGTTATCAAGGCAGCAAGCGGTGGGCTGGTGAAGCCGGGTCTTGGAAAAATCCAGGGCATAGGCGAAAAATGGGAGGCCGAGCGTCATATGAATCCTTTGCCAGGTCAGGCAATTAAAAACCTCCTGGAAAACGCCGTGGAGCAGGCCCTTGGTAAAAATAAACGATTGGTTATCTTTATCGATGATCTGGACCGTTGTACTCCCGATGCCGCTCTGCGGCTGCTGGAGGGGATCAAGGTCTACTTGAATCTCAAAAACTGTGTTATCGTTTTCGGTATGGATCAACGCCAGATTGAACGGGCTTTGATCAGTGCCTTGAATTTGGATTCTGAAAAAGATCCCGGATACTCAGCCTCTTCCCAAGCAAGAGAGTATCTGGAAAAGATCTGCCAGGATATTTATCATCTTCCGCAGCCGGATAAATCTGCCAAGGCAGAATATTTTCTGCAACTTCTCCGTGAGTTGGATTTGGGAGCACACTCCGATGCTCATATTGATAATTTGGGTGGAGTGCTCCTTGAATTTGACTGTCTGCCCGCTAATCCTCGTAAGATTAAAGCCCTGGCCAATAGAAGCGCTGGCTTGTTGTTGGAGTGGATTTCGATTGAGCCTCCTTCAGGCCCAAAGGTTGTGGAACGCCGATATTCTGTGCTCATGGCCATGACTATTATTTACTGTTTCCATCGGCGTGTGTACGAACAGTTGCAGAAAAATCCAGGTTATATAAATGAAGTAGTCAACTGGGCAACCCATGAGCAGCCAGAGGATTTAATAAATGAACCGCTTTATTTTCCCATGAAAAATATCGTGCCCTCTATCGGAAAGTCCGGTGACTTACCCGTTAATCCCAGTGATAGTAATGTGTTTCGCTTGCATCAGCTCTTTGCTCGGCTGAAATCATTGAGTCTAATGGACATAATCCCATTCCTGAATCGGTAAAGATATGCAGCGCTCATCCATGACCTCGGTTTTTCCAAAACCCACGCCCGCTAAACGGGAAGATTTCATCTATATTCCCAATAACCATACCTTACTGCGTTATTTTCAAAAGGTGCAAACCCAGTTCATGTACGCTACTAATTTCGGTTTGTCCCTGGATGACGATGACCGAGATCATACCGGTAAAGCCACCTTTTTACGAAACCTCTTTGTTTCACCGGGCTTAAGTTCATCCTATATCGCCCCAGAACAAATGATTCGGGCGGAACTGGATGGCAAAGCGCTGGCTTTAGATAATTTGGCGGATGGGCTGGAAGAGCAACCCCGTCTTTTTGTCCTGGGTGACCCCGGTGCTGGCAAGTCAACCATGATCAACTGGCTGATGCTGACTTTCAGCTCCAGTGCGGAGAGTCGTTATAAAATTTCCTTGGGCGAGCTGGTACCTTTTCCCATGATCTTACGGGAAATGGATTTAAAGGATGTCCACGGCTTTGATGATCTCTGGGCTTCTTTTGTCCAAGCTTTCTCTGATCTTTGCGAACCTTTTATTGATGAGGGTGGCGAGGTGGTGGAACAGCTTCGCAGCACCGGTCAGGCCCTGTTTCTGCTGGACGGTCTGGATGAGATCACCCATGAGAAGACCCGGCAAAAACTCGGGCGGGCCATCCTGGAAGGTATGCACAAATATCCCTCCTGTCGGTTCGTCATCACTTCCCGTATGATCGGCTTTAATCAACGCTCCCTTTTCGGCTTCGAGCTACCCGCTCCCCTGGAAATAGATGGACTCCCCGTGGAAAAATTCAAACCCGGACGGGATGATTTCCAGGAGTTGCCGGTTCGTTATTTGGCCCCTTTGAGCAATGATCGTCAACGGAATTTCATTAACAACTGGTTCGGCCAATATATGCCCGGCAGTACGCTAGCCACCGAGCGGGTTGCCGAGCTGATCCGACGGATCGGACATAATGACGGACTGGGCCGTTTGGCCCGCATTCCCGTATTGCTTAACATGATCTGCTTCATCCATGCCCGCCGGGGCAGTTTGCCCGATGGGCGGGCCGAGCTTTATGAGCGGATTTCTCAAACCTATCTCACCGGGCTGGATAGGGCCAGGGGGCTTAGTTTTCGAGGCGGTGAGCTCTCCTTTGATTATTATGACCTCAGCGACTGGCTGGGACACCTGGCCCTGGAGATGCAAGGCAAGCGCACCGAGGAAAACAGCTCTATTTTGCTTCATAAAGAATACGTCGCGGCGTATTTCAGGGAAGAGTTGGAAGATAAGGGTTACCTCAGGGAAGAGGCCAAGAAACAGGCGGAACTGGTCCTCGCTTACCTTTCTGAGCGTAGCGGCCTTTTTATCCCGAGGGGGAAGGAGCAGGGACGGGAAATGTATGCCTTTTCCCACCTGAGTTTTTTGGAGTACTTCGCGGCCCGCCAACTAAAAATGGATGCCCAATTTTACGAAGAATCGGATTGGGCTGGTTTGCGGGAAAAGACAGGGCAAATATGGTGGTGTGAAACCATCGTGCTCTTTTTCGAGCAATTGGAGCATAAAAAGCCGGTGGAAAAATATTTTGAGCTTTTATTTCTCGAACCTGAAACAAATAACTTGTCGGAGGAGCAACGGATCTCCCTTGCCCAGCCCCTGCGGGTAGTCGCTGAGATTGTCATGGACACGGCGGTACGTATGAAGAGAAGCTTGCGGGATAAATGGATCAATATACTCTGGGAGTATCTCTTGGGGTTAACCTTTTCCAATGTGGTAAAGATTATAAATCATGGAGAGACCTGTTCACTGCTTTGGACCGAGCAATTTGATTCCATAAATGTATTTTTGCGCAAGGCTAAGACGAGGAATCGAGTGGTTCTCCAAGGTAGTCGCATTGTCGATATTGAGCCCTTACAAAATCTATTGAATCTTAAGTTACTTTGGTTAGGGGATACGAATGTATCCGATGTATCTTGCCTGTCCGGTCTTTTGAATTTGGAGGTTCTTGATTTATCGGACACGAATGTATCAGATGTATCCAGTTTGTCCGGTCTATCGAATTTGAAGTTCCTTCATTTATCGGGCACGAATGTATCCGATGTATCCAGCTTGTCCGGTCTTTTAAATTTGAGGGTTCTTAATTTATCGCGCACGAAGGTTTCCGATATATCCAGCTTGTCTGGTCTTCCGACTTTACAGTCTCTTTCTTTATGGTATACGAATGTATCCGATATATCCTGTTTGTCCAGTTTGTCCAGTCTGAATGATCTTGATTTAGTATACACGAATGTTTCCGACCCCACCCCTTTGAAGAAATTGTCAAAGCTAAGAATATTAAATCTAAGAGGAACCCCAATAAAAAACATCGATGATTTAAAGCGGAAAGGACTCAAAATAGTTATCTAATTTTATCAAGGCTAAAGAAGCCCCCAAAATATGCCCCTAGCTTTGGTGGATGGCCCAAAGAAGGTACTCAATTAACAAAATCCAGTAAGTGCTGTATCAAAAAGAACGTATATCATCCGACCCGTAGGGTGTGCTCTGCCCACCAGCAGAAGCCATCTCAACATAAATACTACCCACCCAAGGATGCCACCAAACATCCCTGATATAAACCAAAACTCCACGTTCCACCAAACCTCCTAACATGCTGTACCCTTGTAGGGGCACCCCCCTGTGGGTGCCCGGCTAAACCGAGAGATTTCCACGAACCCCTTAAGTCAACAAAATGGGAAGTATAATCCCCAATACTGCAATTTTAAGCAGTGGCTTGGGAATACAAACTATTTACCATAAAACAAAAGCCATGGACGGCTCAGCTGAATCAGGGTAAAAAAAGGTCATATAAGACGGTATTTATGCTAGGCTAGCAATGAGCCATATCGTAGATGATTTTACCCTTGGAGTGACCTGCCGATGTCCGAATTCACGCTGGAAAGTTGGAAGAATAAGATAGGGGAAAACCTTGAAGGGGTGAAGGAGCGGATAAACTCAACGGCCGCTGGTTCGGTGTATGCCTTACTGGCCGGAAGCGCCCTGTTGCCGGTATATCAAATCATGCTGACTGATCCTTCGGCGGCCCATGCCTTATTGAGAAACCTGGGAGTAAATCTGGTAGCTAATGTTATCCAGAAGTGGAAGGACAAGACCGACCCCCTTGCAGCCAGCGAGGCCGTCACCGCCACGATGCTCGCCGATCCGAAACTTCTTCAACAGCTAGATCTAATTCTCGAAAAACTAAATGTTATTGAACAGGCCCGCGACATCTTGCCTCCGGTCGATCAACAATCATTTCGCAATATCCTGCGTGAGGAGTTGGAAAAACTCGGTAATGCGCAATATCCATATTTTCAAGCTGTACTGACCAGCGAAGACCACGCCGCCGAACATCGTTACCTCCGGGCCTTAAGTCGCAGATGCCTGGACCTGCCCTTGTCCGCTTTGGGCCATGATCGGGCCGTGGCCGATAGACTGCGGCTGGATCGTGTCTATATCGGCCTTGACACCACCACCAATGGGGCGCTTTCAGAAAAGAACCGGGTGGAGCGAAAAAATACCCAACAAATGGGGCAGGAAGAGACCAGACCCCTATCAGCTCTTGAGGTAGCGCAGGCTAATCCCCATCTTGTGCTCCTCGGTGATCCCGGCGGCGGCAAGACCACCTTTGTGCGTCGTTTGGCGGCTTGGTTGGCAACTGCTCGGTTGGGCGAGGGGCCAGCGCCGGAGGGCTGGGGTGAACCCGAGCTTCCCCTGCTCATTGGACTGCGCGATTTGGCCCCATCCTTGGCTGGTCTTGATCTCCATAAGCTCGGTGGTGAAGAGCAGCGGCGGCTTCTGGCATCCACTGTTCGCGCTCGTTTCGTCGCTGAACTCGCTGATTTCGGGGTCGAGAATTTTACATCTTCCTTGGAGGAGGAATTAGATAAAGGCTCAGCCTTGCTAATTTTCGACGGCCTCGATGAGGTGGCGGAGCAACTCCGTCCCCTTGTTCTGGAAGCCCTTATCGCTCTCATCGACCTCTCTTCCCCCCACCATCGGATGCTGGTTACCTGTCGACGCCGGGCCTATACCGACACTACCAGGTTGAAGGGAATTTCCGAATATACCCTGGCTCCCTTTGATGAAGAGAAAATCAAAGGGTTCATTGCCGCCTGGTACGGTGCCCAGGAGGAAACCCTGGGCAAGGAGAAGACCGATGAACGGCGCGATGATTTAGAGGATGCCGCCCTGAGCGAGGAATTGCGGGAAATGTCCCAGAATCCCATGTTGCTCACCACCATGGCCGTTATTCATCAAAAAAATGTCGGTTTGCCCAGCCAGCGGGTCAAACTCTACAGCCAGGCCGTCACCTTATTGGCCGTGCGCTGGGAAAAAGAGAGGTTAGGAGGTTTCGATGACGATAAGTTGGGCCAACTTCTCTCCGACGAAAAGAGCGTCAGGCAATTATTGGAAAACATAGCCTACGCGATCCACGCAACCCAGGCGGCCGGACGTTCCACTGGACCTGTCGATCGTTTCGAATTGCTTAAGAGTCTGGAACAACAGACAGGTGTCCAAGATCTTAACCTGCACCAGCGCTTTCTCGATTATGTTGATCAACGGGCCGGGCTTCTTGAAGGTCGTAGGGAGCAGGGCGGTACGGGAAGGGTGGCGAGTTATGCTTTTGTCCACCGTACTTTTCAAGAATACCTGGCCGGCTGTCGTATGATCCGG
>JAOTSI010000255.1 GCA_029865005.1 Desulfobulbaceae bacterium | reverse complement strand
TGAATTTCTTCTCTATCGGTACCGGGTCACTCCCTATCCATAATTTCAGTTCAGCATCAAGATCAAAATGTCCTGCCGTCTCAATACTGAATTTCGTAATTTTATTATAAGGTATTGACAGGTAACTTGTTTTTTTTCCGGTCAGCCCTTGAATATCTACTATAATCAATCTCCTAGTTGTGAAAATAAATGTGTCGCGAATAACTTTAAATCCAACCTCTATGGATTCATTTTCAGTGATGAGTTGTTCATATTCCGCTTGCAACTCTTCTGCTTCAACTACACCGGCATTTCCGAGTATTCCTGAAAATAGGCCCATATTCACACCTCCATTATCTTAGGTAAACATTAAACACTTCAAAAGAAAATATACTAAGTACCAACTAAAAGATTATGTAAAATTCCAGAGAAACCATATTTATATATTTTCTTATAGGTCTGGCTGTTACTTATTTAGCAAATAAAATGTTATGCTTTCCAACACATCAAAAAAATCATCGCTACCAAGTGGTCTTTCGGTTTTTTCATGACTTCGGATAGCTTCGTAATCCTTTTCAGACAAGTCATAGGACTACAATTCCTGCCAATTAGAAATGATTCCATCCAACGATCCGACTTTTTCTAGTATATCGTCTTCCTTTTATAAATGGGTTTTACAACTGCTACACTTTATATTTTTAGTTTTTTTACTAAACCGGCTCTAACCGGATTCAATGCTATGTAAGGTGCTGTTGCTATCAAATGTCTTTCATCCATCGGGAAAAACACAAACCTCCCCTGCCAAAGATGTCCTTTCCAGCCTTTTTCAAAATTATTATACCTGGTTTATCAGCGATATGCTTCCCCGAGGGCCCACCGGAAACCATCCTCTGTTTTCAGCCTAATAACCAGGTGGTTGAGTTTCCTCATTAAACGATAGAACCAGATCATTACTTTACTGTTATTACTCCACTCTGCCACGATATATATATTCCGCAATAATCGACCTCAGAAAAGAATAACTTTATCAGTCAATTGCCACGCTAACTTATATAATGGAAAATTCCCTGAGCCACTACCATTGCGATAACCTTCCAATATAATGAAGCTAATATCAAACGATAACAATCCTATCACTAATAAGGGCTGCGGAATATATTAATTATCCCATCTTGCTTGTCTTTTTAACCGTCTTCTTTTCCGAAACCCGTATTTGGGTTCCCGAAACCTTCTGGAAACATCTTCTGTAATGCCCCCAAGTAGAAAAAATCCTACGAAACTGCGCAGAAAAAGGCTAATATGAAATCTAGACGTCTGGCAAACAAACGGTGAAAGGACGCAGCATCAGTTATGTAAGTGGTCACAGGTGACTCATCTTTATGCCCCCCCCTGCCTGCATAGAAGGACTATAGCGAACAGCGGCAACTACATAAACCTGAGCCACCTGTGACCACATCCTATATCGAGATGTATCAAATCACACAGACAAATTCTGCGACCAGATACTCAGATATATTCAACCATAAAAGGTTTTTAGTTTGAAGCAAGAGATTGCTATCGGGGTGATTTGTTTTTGACGTAAGATTTAGATCTGGTTGGCTTTGGTCAACAGGTTATAATAACGAGGGTTTCAATATCCTGAATGGGAATAGTTACATTTGTCCACAGCTAGAGGGTGTTATGAGTAATAATAATGGTTTTACCTTGATTGAGCTGATGTTTGTCTTGGCCATTGTAGGTATACTTGCGGCAATAGGGATACCAAATTTTATAACTTTTAGGGATAATGCTTATAAGTGCGAAGCATTGGAACTTGCCAAGCCTCTTCAGGATGATATTGTGGAATATTATGGAGTCACTGGTAACTATCCAATGACCAATTCCGACTTGGGACTTTCAGGTGCTGAGTTGATACAGGGACAACAGGTTTCCAGTATGTCCGTTGCCCATGGAGTCATTGAAATTAAATTCCAGAAGGATTCTCGAATTGCAAATCGTATCATTTCGTTACAGCCTGCGTTAATCGGTGATTCAATGTCCGGTAATATTATCTGGCAATACGTAGAACGTGCAGTTGAATAAAGGGAAATATGTTGCCTTATTACTTAGCGCGTGATGATAATAAGAATATGAAAAAACAGGTGATGGAGCACGGAATAATGAGAGATAATCGTGGATTTACCTTGATTGAATTGATGGTGGTTATTTCAATCATGATGATTTTGACAACCATGGCGCTACCTTCATTTCAGGAACGGATAATTAGAAATCAGGTGAAAGAAGCCTTTAACTTGGCGGAAGTAGCAAAAACGGGAATTGAAGAATATTATAACAGTACCGGTAGAATGCCTCATAGCAATCAAGAAGCTGGCCTGCCGGTTTCCGAAAAAATGATTGGTAATTATGTGACTACGGTGCTGGTGAAAGACGGAGTAATAAATATTACCTTGGGCAACAAAATAAATAAAAATGTTACCGGGGAGATTATCTCCATACGGCCTGCTATCGTGGAAGATGCAGCAAAGGTTCCCATCGCCTGGATTTACGCCTACTCTTCAGTACCGAAGGGCATGACGGTGATTGGTGAAAATGGCACCTCGGTGTTGCCCAGATTGCTACCAATTTTTTGTAGAATCTGAGAAACCATTTATAGACATCACCGCAGTGTGTAATCCGGCGGACCATCACGTCTGCACTGCCTTACCATACAATAATAGAAAATTCCGGTAAGGGGCAACCTCGCACCCTGGAGAGAAAATGGATAACCAAAAAGGATTTACCTTAATAGAATTAATGGTAGTGGTTACAATTATCGGGGTATTGGCAGCTGTTGCAACTCCGAGTTACTACTCGTTCCATAAAAAGGCCTATTTTTGTGAAGCCCATTCCATGGCGGACCCAATAAGAAAAGAGGTAACCGAATACTATGGATATGTCGGGGAACTTCCAGCCTCCAATTCCGACTTGAGCCTACCAGAACCCCAAGCCATAAAAGGAAAAGATGTGGGTGCCATCTCGGTTACAAATGGAGTGATCGAGGTGAGATTTATGCCAACGTCCCCGGTGGCGGACTTTGTAATAACATTTACCCCGGTGGTGAACATGGAAGGCGGTCTCAGTATCGTGGTTTGGGAATCGGAACAAAAGAAATTGTAAGTTTTGGTCGGTGATGGAGCTATAGAGTACTATGAAAAACGATCCATTTGATAATAATGCGTTGTTTGGCCCTTTGGCCATAATACGCCACTGGCGTATAAAATTCTTTGAACACTATTTTTGTATCTTGATTATTATTTTTTTAGCTATTACCTGCATAACCACTTATAATGGCTATAGAAAAAGTGCGGTTTACGCCGCAGCTATTGCCGAAGTGATAAACCTCCAGGGACATTTTAATCAATACTATTATGCCGTACACGGTGAATGGCCCCACGATGAGAAGCAAGCCCAAGAATTTGCTTTAACAACCTGTCTGAGTTACCCCGCAGATTACCATTATAATGAGGTGCCTGGAATAATTAGGGACGGAGCCATAACGATCATTATCACCAAAGATATTCAACTACCAAACGGTAAGATCACCATGCGTCCGGTTGTTTCAGCCGGTTACCCCCTTGGACCGGTCCATTACGTTTCAGGAAATAAAAACAATGAACCAGGCTGGTTGATTTCTGGAACTAATCACACCGATATTGAAGAAAAATATTTACTCAAGCAGATTTTGAAATAAAGATTAATCGGTAACCTGGAGAATGTTACTATGATTTTAAGGCGCAAAGTCAAAGCCTGTAAAATAAAAGCTCATTTTTATAGACAGTTAAGTGTTATCATGGCATCCGGTGCCGATATTGCGGAAGCAATGGAGATTTTATCCGGTGAGAAAATGGGTTCCAATGTCCAAAAAACGGTTGCAGTAGTGAGCCGGGAGCTTAAAAGCGGACGACCGGTCAATGAGACTCTACAGGATCATCCAGAACTGTTTAGTCGTCCTTTAGCAACCGCGATTTCCGATGATGATAAAAAAGATTTCGTACCGACTATTTTGGGTAAAATAGCAGAAGAACAAGAAAATAAAGTCGATTTCATGGAGAAATTTTCTATCTCCATCATCATCCCCCTGATCACCCTTTCCATGGCCGCCCTCCTGTACGCCATAATGTTCATCTTTGTTATCCCCATGTTTCAGGAGATATTCACTGAGTTTGGAAAAGATTTGCCCCTTCCAACATTAATTGTCATAACAATCAGTGAATTTATAAGATCAAATATTATACTTCTTTCGTTAGCACTTATTGGCTTAATAATCTTTTTTATTGTTAATCGAAAAGCGTTTATTCGAACATTGTCCGCTCTTCCAATGGTTGGTGTTTTTATTAAAAATAGTGTGGCCTCGCAATTTCTTCGCAATTTATCTCTTATGCTCTCCATGGATGTTTCTCTTGCACAGGCAGTTAAAGAGGCAGCTTCCACCATCGTTACGCCGTTGTATGACGAACGTTTAAATACCCTTGGTTCCATATCCAATTTCAACGAATTGAGAGGTGCAATGGATAACACCGGGATGTTCCCTTCATTTATTTTACAAGTAATCGGTTTGGGGGAACGCGCTTCCGCGCCAGGTTTGGCTTTGGAAGAGGCAACGAAGTATTTCCAAAGAGATGTAAATGTATCGGCCTATAAGATGATGGCTTGTTTCGATCTGTTCACGATGATCTTCACTGGTCTGTTGATCGGATTTCTCGTTATCTCAATGTATCTTCCAATTTTTCAACTGGCAGGAGCCATAGGCTGAGTATAATGGACCCCACTATTCATCAGACTATTTTCGCCTTATATTATATTCCGCTATGGAAGAGGTAGGTTTTACAAGCCCTTTGGATAGCTGGTTCACTAACCAGGCTACCAAAGGTAAGGGCCTCGGAAAAAATAAATTACCCCATCTGGCTTGTCTTTTTAGCCGTCTTCTTTGTCAAGGCAATAGTTACATAACGCTACTATGCGCCTGTTACCTCTTCTTGAAGACGACTAAAAATCCTGCGCCATTTTGGGATAATTTGTTTTTTCCGCGGCCCTAAAGCCCAGTCCCTAATTTAAGGTTTTCCTAGCCATTTAATTGCTTCATCTCTATCATGAAATATTTTTCTGTTTATGACGTTTCCAAACATCTTTTTTAACTCCAATACGGTGAGGATTTGACTCTCTGTTACTGGATCATCAACTAATACGGCTGTTTTTCGCTCCAAAGGATGTTCTCCGATTTTTTGGGAGCCCATAAAAGAATATATAAACCAGTTTTTATTATTAACCAGGAGGCCATAAGGCTCTGTCCTTAAATCATGCCAAAATCTTTGTGCTTCTTCTGCACACGTTTCATTTATAATCGCACCAGCATTTATGGTCACTTCAAATATATTATCTGATAATTGTTCAATTTTGCAAAACGACAATTCATATTCCATATGCCACAACCAACTGTAATTTCATAAAAAATATTATACTTATACAAGTAATTATTCTTTAATCATTAGCCTAATTTTTTAAATAAGCGGCTGGCCCCATGACTTAGGGTGATTAATAACGCCAAGCCATAACGGTTCACCAATGCCACATATTCGTGTAACCACCTTCGATCGTCATAGCCCTTCTTTACGGCTAGAAGTAATTATGCGAAGATATGGTATCTGTTCAACGATTACCAACTAACTTAAATCTAATATGCTTAAATTATATATACTATATTATAATATACCATAGTTAATCTAGGCCACCAACAAGAGACAACATACATAATCATCCAAACAGAACGCTTCAGTATCATCTTAAAGTAAACAATAATTGCCTCAATTATCGCCGTACATCCACAAAAGGTTCCCCTACAATTACGGAGGAAGGAAGGCCCATGCTTAATCCGATCGCTCCATCATGATCTCAAAGCGATTAGAAGCGCAGAAAAAATCAACAATCGTATTTGTCATTATTTCCTAGTGCATTATTAAAACTTAATCTTCACTTCAGCCAAAGAGAACAACAAACGATTGCAGATTAATCTTTTCCTAGCAGTATAACTGACTACCATAATAAACGAAATTTATAAAATTTGACCTTTGAACGATTATGACCAAATTTGGTTTAGGGAAATTTATCATGACTGGTAGCAATGAAAATCCAGGAATTGTTGCCGCATGGTAATATAAGCTGTAAAATGATTGTATAGGGTTCATAATTTCTATAAACATTCATATACCACGTTTGTGTGTGACCATACCGGATTTACATAGTATATAGTCCAACCTCAGCAAAAAGATCTCTTACAAGGAGCATCAGCATGAAAAAACAGATATTCATATTAGCTTCTCTCTCTTGCCTATTCCTAAACATCAACACTCTAACTTTTGCAAGCGAAGAGGAACAAGTTCAAGAAAAAGTACAGGAAAAAGCAGTAGTAGAAGAAAAAAAAGAGGTTGAGGAGCAAGAACCTTACTACGACATTAGCAACCGAGAGGAAACTGCTCGGGAAGGTAAGATGCTGGATGAAGCTGAGAAAAGATGGCGCAAAAAACCTCCTCATTCACATACGCTTGATGATGCCAAAAACAGCGCTCGCCAAGGTCAACAAAGCAACCCTCGTTTTTTACTTCGCGAATCATCCAAAGAAAGTAAGATGAATGAAATT
>JAOTSI010000172.1 GCA_029865005.1 Desulfobulbaceae bacterium | reverse complement strand
CCAATAGGGTGCAAACAGGTTGCTGCCAACGCAGTTTTTCCTTTTTCCCGAACCCGGCAGGAGCACGATAAATGTCTAAGGGCGTTGTGCGCACCATCCGGTATCGGGTGGGGCGATAAATAGGGGCTGGAATTTCGGCATAACCACGATCACCGCCTATCCACACCCTATTGGGCAGTTCACTGTCCACACTGCAATGTATGGAGGCAGAAGCACCATTTTCAAAATGAAGGGTTATGTCCATGGCACCATCAACCCCGCTCGCTGCCTTGCGACCACTCGCCTCCACTTCCACCGGTAGGCCCAGAAACATTAATGCCAAAGATAATGGATAGACCCCCAGATCTAAAAGTGAGCCACCCCCTGAAGCAGGGTCAAACAATTTGGTATAGGGATTAAATATGCGAGTATTGCCAAATGAAGCAGAAAAGTAGCGAATTTCACCGATTCCACCCTGTTGTACTCGCTCAAAAACCTGTTGATAAGCTGGAAGAAAGCGGCTCCACATGGCCTCCATGCACAAAGTTTTACTTTTACGCGCCGCATTAACCACTTGTTGGGCCTGCGCAAAACTCAAGCCAAATGGTTTTTCCACCAATACATGCTTCCCTGCTTCCAAGCATCGTACGGCCTGTTGGGCATGAAGTGCATTGGGGGTCGAGATATAGACAATATCCAACTCCGGGTCAGCGAGAAATTTATCAATATCAGAATAATTATTTTTAATTCCGTAAATGGAGCAAAATTGACTTACTTTTTCAACAGTCCGTGAACAAGCTGAGTGCAAAACCGCGCCAGGTGCGGCATACAAACCCTTGGCAAATTCATTTGCAATTTGTCCAGTCCCTAATATTCCCCACCGATAATCAGCCATAAGCTCTCACCAAATCAATATGTTAATCTCTACCCTTTTCCTTACCATTTCTCATACCGAGTCGCTTGGAAATTAACCTAAACCTTCACCAACACCTCAACGTCATGGGTCTACCCCAGCCAGTATTAGCTGGTTATAGCAAACAGCAATAACAATCTAAACCTGAGGCACCTGTGCTCAGCTATGATTAGAGTTCAGAGATGATCTTACAATTGCCCTTTACTCTCCAAACATTCATGATTAATGTCGGATAATCAGAAACGCGTACTTAGGGAACTTCCAAAAAATAATCTACCCGACTGACTTGTCTATGGCTCCATCTTCTGCGTTGCGCCAAGGGTTACATACAATAAGTATGCGCCCCTTGGCATGCATTGAAGACGAAGCCCTATCCTACGCCATTCGGGTAGATTATTTTTTTCCAGTTCCCCTTATTCAACAGCAATCTTCATCCCATTATAGCTAAAACAAACTTTACTTTTCAAGCAAAGGAATTTGGAGATTTTTTCTCTATAAACAAGAAAATAACTCCAGCCTATACACCCTTTCCTCGCAACGGATACGACTTTTATGACCTCACACTCTTTCCCCGCCCATGAATACCCCGATGATGTTGTGGTAGTCAAACACGACAACAAAACCATTCTACTCACCGGAACAGCCCACATCTCGCAACAATCAGCCGATTTGGTCCAGAAGGTCATCAGCCAGGAAAAACCCGACACGGTCTGCATTGAGCTGGACGAAAAACGTTACGAAGCACTCTCTAAACGTCAACGCTGGGAGAGCCTTGACCTAAAACAGGTTATTCGCAACAAACAACTCTCCACCCTATTGGTCAACCTGATTCTATCCTCCTACCAACGCAAACTTGGAGGCAAGCTGGGTATCATGCCGGGCACCGAATTACTAACCGCCGCCAACACCGCCAAAGAGTTTAACCTAGACATCTCTTTGTGTGACAGGGATGTGCGAGTGACCTTGCGCAGGGCCTGGTATGCCACCTCATTCTTCAAGAAAGGATATTTAGTTGCTTCTCTTTTAGCAAGCCTGTTTGACGATACGGAGATGAGCGAAGAGAAGTTGGCTGATCTTCGTAAACAGGATGTGTTATCCGAATTAATGAACGAAGTGGGTAAGGCCATGCCCGAGGCCAAACAGGTCCTCATTGATGAGCGCGACATCTTCATGGCAGAAAAAATAAAAACCGCACCCGGCTCCCGAATCGTAGCAGTGGTGGGGGCCGGACATGTGGAAGGGATTAAAAAACGACTTGATGAAAACAATTATGATAGATTAGAAGAAATCAGTACCATTCCTCCCATTCGACCATATTGGAAAATAATCGGCTGGGCGATTCCCGCCGCAATTTTACTCTCCATAGGGTATATCGGGATGGACAAAGGGATTACCGCAGCCTGGTCGAACCTACTATATTGGATATTGGCCAACGGTATTCCCACCGCAATAGGGGCCTTATTGGCCTGGGGCCATCCAGCTACCATTTTAACCGGCTTTGCGGCGGCACCCATAACCAGCCTAACCCCGGTTATAGGTGCCGGATATGTCACCGCCTTTGTCCAGGTCATGAAACAACCACCAAAGGTCAAAGAATTTGAATCGGTGGTAGACGATATCGCCTCTTTTCGTGGTTGGTGGTCCAACAAACTGCTGAGAGTCTTTTTAGTATTTTTCCTCACCGGCCTGGGCAGTGGACTGGGAACATGGATGGGTGGATATAGAATAATGCAAAATCTTTTAAATTAAGGACATTTTACGTGGAATCCGAAGACTTCAACAATACTTTATTACCCGGACAGAGACGGCACCTTCGCTCTTTGGGCCATTCCCTCTCTCCAATGGTTTTTATCGGCAAAGAGGGAATGACTGATAATCTTATCAACTCAATTAATGATGCTCTCAACGCCCATGAGCTTATAAAAATAAAACTGGGCCCCAACTGTCCACTGGACAAAAAAACAGCTTCTCTGGTGGTCCCTCAAAAAACAAATTCCGAGCTGGTACAGCTTATCGGCAAGATATTATTAGTGTATCGGGACAACCCGGAGCAGAAGGACAAAAATAAGATTAGACTGCCCAAAAAATGAGCCCTACCAAACCCCAATTACGTTTAGTTCCGGGCGAAAAATCGTCCGGAATTATTATTAACAAGGTTAGGATTATTCTAGCCCCTCCGAATAAGCCACCTTTTCCCACTGAGGTAAAAATTTACGAAGAAGATACCTTGTTGGCACTTTCCGCGCCTCCTGTTATAACTGCGCCCCAAGAACATCCTATCCGCACCTTGACTAAAATATGGGAAACTGAGCCTCAACCACAAGGCTCTCTACTCATTCAGGGGCGAAGATGGCTGGCTCTCACCCACGATCTGGACCAAGACCCCTGCTGCGACGAACAAGCAGTTTTATCCTGCCTCAACAAAATCTGGAAAGCCACCGCCCAGCATAATATCCACACCCTTGCCCTTCCCTTGTTGGGCAACACCTACAAGGCATTACCATCTGAAAACTCTCTGGATCTTATATTCTCCTCTCTTCGCAATCATATACCGCCACTACCCCAGAAAATATGGCTGGTTACTTCTGCTAAGGGAACTGGAAGAAAATAATCTACCCGAATGACGTAGGATAGGACTTGGTCTTCAAGGCGAGCCAAGGGGCGCATACTTGTTGTATGTAATTCTTGGCGCAACACAGAAGACGGAGCCATAGACAAGTTAGTTGGGTAAATTATTTTTTGGAAGTTTCCTTATATTCTGAGCGCCGCACGCGCCATGGCACGGAAAAATAACGACGTTTTTTTTATATGATTGACAATTTTGCGTTTTTTATATTTATTTTGGTATAAAAGACGTTGAAAATATAAAATTTTCTAAAATCGGAGTTTAAGCTTACCTGCTAGTTTACAACTAATCGATCTCCTGAAGCACCAGATGCACTATTACCATTTTTTTGTTGGCATTATGATTAGGGCAATTTTTAAAAAAAGGAATTACTGATTATGAAGAAATACATTTATTTTTTCTCCACCATATTTCTACTCTCAATCCAACTTTTATCCTCCCCAACCTCTTGCTCTGCAAACAGAAATACTAATGTACCTGATGGACCCGCCCGCCTCCTAAACTTAGCTGAGAGTTTTTTAAACGGTAAAAACTACACCAGATCTGAAGCCACCTATAAAGAAGTACTGAGCATTGACCGCAATAACGACGAGGCATATTTCAAACTCGGCATCATCGCACTTCGCCATTATCACAACAATAACAAAGCGATATACTATTTCAACAAAGCTATTGAACTCAACAAAAATGGCGTGGAATATTATATAAATCGAGGCGCTGCTTATGCCGCCATAGATGACTGGAAACTAGCTATTGTGGATTACACCACTGCTCTTCAAATCGATCCGAAAAATACTTGGGCCTTAAGCTCACGCGCCAGAAGCTATGAGGAAAACAAAGATGCCGATAATGCTATCTCAGATTACCAAGCGGCAAAATTAATCGACCCCCTAAACCATGCGACTTATAATATTGAGATTGCAAGAGTATCCCTTAAACTTGGAGCGGAAATCAAAAAAACCAAGGAAAATAGTGGGGTATTTTTGGAAAGAGCAATTCAAGAGCTCAACCGAGGAGAACATATTGAACGGGCCGAGGAAGACCTGAAAACGACAATAGAATTGGACTCAAAAAATGACTGGGCTCATTTCCTCCTGGGGAAAATCTATGCCACCTCTCCCGATAAATCAAAACCGGCGATGAAACAGTTCAGTAAAGCAATCAAAATAAATAAACTTGTCCCGGACTACTATTTTTTCCGAGGTAAACTTCACGGCAAAAATGGAAATTACAAAGCCGCTAAAAAAGATTTCGATGCCGCCATTGAATTGGACCCACGAAGGGGCAACCTCTATTTCTATCGCGGCATGTGCTATATGGAGCTAGAGATGACCACTGAAGCTCAAGATGATTTAATTAAATTTAAACAACTTGACCCCAAAAGAGGTACCCAGGCCGATAGCTATCTCAATACTCTATTCAGCCAAAAAAAAAGTTCTAAGTAAAAATTATTTGTTGCTCATTCAGGGTAAGAGGTCACAAGCACCTCATATTCATGAGGTTGCCCCTGCCCGCATAGAAGGACTTTAGCGAACAGCGTCAACTGCATGAAGATGAGAGCCCTGTGACCAGGTACCATGCAGGGTTCTTCACCAACTGACCTAATATGCCATAAGGTAACTAAAAGCTAATAGCCACGCAGTTTAACCAAATTTCCGCTTCTCACCATATTCCAACTATACAGGAAAGTACAAACCCATAACAACGAAGTGGCAATAATTACAATCCAATAAACAACTCGTGTTAATCAACCAAACGGACCTGAATCAAACCGCGTAAAGAGTTACCCATGTAGATGGCATCAGCAGTCTCCAACTCGTGTTTGGTAATTACTTTCTCTTCAACCTGACCCTGTTCTAGCAAAAGGCGGCGCAAGGTTCCGGGCAATAATCCAGAGGAGAGTGGAGGGGTAAATAATTTTTCATCGCGCTTAATAAAGATGTTTGAAATCGACCCTTCGGTAACTTGATCATCGGTATTTAGAAAAAATATCTCATAAAAACCATTTTTCAAAGCCAGCTCACGTTCCTTATTATAAAGAGATCGATTTGTGGTTTTATGATAAAAAAATGGATTATTTGTCTCTGTGCGACAGGTGGAAAAGGTTACGATCGGAAGTGTATGATTTGAGTCCACCGGAGAAATCGTCGGCTCCACAAATGGTTGCTCTAGAATAGTGGAACTTAGCTCGAACAAACCGTCTTGATGAAGTAGGCAACGAATACGACTGGGCTGCCCAGCCTCTTTGAGCTGGAGCTCTAACTGAGACAACTGATCATTAATGGCCTTCAAATCAGGTGAGAAAAGAAAATAGGCTGCAGAATCAAGCAAGCGAGCCAAATGAAAATCAAGCAACCAATAACCTGCCTCTGGGTACCAGAGTACGGTTTCAATTAATTGAAAATCAGGTCGTGGAGCACTTAAAAAGTTACCCTTGAGCAAACATTCCTTCCATTCATTTTCTGGATCAGAGTCATGCACAATACCAGATCCAATACCCATGGACCCCTTGCCATCTTGCAAGGTCAGGGTACGAATCGGGACATTAAAAACACAATTATCCGGCCCCCAGTAACCAATAGCTCCACAGTAGACGCCCCTGGGTACTTTTTCCAGTTCCCGAATTATCTCCATGGTTCTAACTTTGGGAGCACCGGTAACCGAGCCACAGGGAAAAAGTGCTTCAAAAGTCTTTTGCAAAGAGAACTCATCCTTTGAACTTGTTACCCCTTCGATGGTTGAGGTCATCTGCAGAAGCGTCTCATAAGACTCCACATCAAAAAGGGAGAGCGGCCTGACCTCTCCTCCCCCTGATTCATGGAGTAGCCTTCCGAGATCGTTACGCAGCAGGTCAACAATCATTACATTTTCGCTTCTATTTTTCGGGTCATTAGCTAACTCCTGGCACAACCTACCATCTTCCTCCCGAGTTCGTCCCCGTTTCATTGTGCCTTTCATCGGTTTCACGGTAATAGCATGCTTATCGGCCCGAAAAAAGAGTTCGGGAGAAAAGCTCATAATATCCCTACCGCCGGTACGAATCCAAGCACCATAACTCACAGATTGATTATTACGCAGATCAAGATAGAAGGCTGCCGGAGAACCTGAAAAAGAAAAATCAAGTTTAAAGGTATAATTCACCTGATAAGTATCGCCAGCACTGATATAGTTCTTTATTCTGTTAATAGCCCTGAGATATTCTTGCTGGGATATATTTGGGGATAACCCATTAATTTCGTATGATGATTCAATATCACGAGAGGGTTTAATGCCAGGGAAATCACTACTGAACTTACCAGAGAGATGATCATAGTAATGGGGCCGCTCAAAAACACCGAGAACCGCTAACGGCGCAATATTATCCCCTAGAGGTTGCACCGGGGCTGATTCAAGATAATCACCAAACTCATAACCAAACCACCCGCTCAGATAATAGCCCTGCTCATGGTATCGTTGCGCCTCATTTAAAAACACTATGGGGTCACCATCAGCGGGACAGCTTATCCACTTGACAGGATCAACGAAGAGAAGAGTATATCTATCATCCGAAGAAGGCTTGGAGGTATCCAACAGAATGAATTCCTCCTTAGTGTCAAGGTATTGCACAAGAGAAGCTATATGACTACGAGAGATTTTATTCATTTCGGGGCTCTGGTACAGATCAAACATTATATAATAATTAGCAGGTTACAATAACCGGAATAGACATCCCGGTTGTTGTTTTACAATAGGTGAGATCAATAAAATTAATATCAGATAAATTGTAACTCGATATCAAAATAAAACTACCTCACATAACAAATCCATGCCCTAACGACACGCTTAATCTTGATTTTTCGCTTTAATATTGCGTTAAAACTCAGTATCAGATATATTATTTGGCTATTTAATTTTTTGCATAGAATAAAAGTTGGAACTAATCATCGAAAATGCAGCCCCTCAAATCATTGTGGGTTATGCATTCTATACTCTTTGGTTACATGCCACTTCACTCTGTTTTCCGTTCTAATCCAAGGAGGTTTCCATGTTGATCAAAGACTGGATGGCAACTACAATATTGACCGTGGATGCAAACACATCGGTCATGCGCGCTACCAGAATTATTAAGGAAAATAATATTCGAAGACTCCCCGTACTATCCCATGGAAAATTAGTTGGTGTGGTTACAGACCGGGACCTCAAGGAAGCTTCGCCATCAAGCACTTCCGATGTCGATCTTCATGAGATGTATTATCTGCTCTCTGAAATGCGTATCACTGATGTAATGAGTAGGAACCCCGTTTGCATGAAAGACGATGATACCCTGGAAAAGGCCGCGTTGGTCATGCTCAAAGAAAAAATTTCTGGCATCATGGTCCTCGACTCCAAGGAAAACCTGGTGGGCCTACTCAGTGAAACCGATATCCTACACGGTTTTCTCCATGCCACCGGTATCCGCGACGGCGCACACCAGTATGTCATTGATATGTCAGATGAGCCAGGAGCAGTAACCAGAGTCATTGATATCCTCAAGACTATGGATGCTAGAGTCTTATCGATCCTGACTTCCTTTGACGATGCGCCCCATGGCAAAAAAAGGGTTACTATCCGTATTTCCATGAATGACGAGCAAACCTCACACTTCAGCAAGGAAATAAACGGCCTTGATGAATATAACATCGTCTACTACGGCAAGGACGACCTCTCTGATTTACCGGGTAAAAGATAACAAATTCAGTCCAGTTACCACACGTTCGAAATTTTAACATTCCCTGCAGTGTCCATTCATTGACACTACAATGGTCGAAAAAATGACGAATTGTGGTAACTACTTTTTTCATAATTTTTCCGGCCAGCTAACGGTCGGTAACCGTTAACCAAGCGAAGTATTCAAGGAGATTTACCGATGTCGAGAAAAATGGTCACCATCGACGGAAACCAAGCATGTACCCATGTTGCCTACGCAACCAGTGAGGTCATCACAATATATCCCATCACCCCATCTTCTCCCATGGCCGCCGAAGCTGACGCCAAAGCAAATGCCAAGCAGGAAAACATCTGGGGCTCCATCCCGGTTATCACCCAAATGCAATCCGAGGGTGGCGTTGCTGGCTCCCTGCATGGTTCACTAGCAACCGGTGCATTATGTACCACCTTTACAGCATCCCAGGGACTGTTCCTGATGCTGCCCAATATGTACAAGATTGCTGGTGAGTTAACCCCCACCGTTTTCCATGTTACCGCACGCTCCATTGCTTGCCAGGGACTCTCTATTTTCGGAGACCATGGTGACGTTATGGCTGCTCGTCAAACCGGTT
>JAOTSI010000171.1 GCA_029865005.1 Desulfobulbaceae bacterium | reverse complement strand
AAATAAATTCGACGTAATCTTTACTCAAATCAAAATAACATAGAGAGAATGATCAGGATATTGACCGAACCAATGGTAAACTTAAGGAAAAAACCGAGCCCTTATCTAGAGTGGTTGATACTTTTATGGCTCCACCATGATCCTCCACAATATGACGCACAATTGAAAGACCCAAACCGGTTCCCCCTTCCTTACGAGACCTTGCCTTATCACTTCTATAAAATCGCTCAAATATTCTAGGAAGATGAACCGCAGCTATTCCACACCCATGATCAATCACCTGAATAACAACATTTTCACCCTGATCTATCGCCTCAATAAGGATTTCTCCCTTTTCATGGCTATATTTAATCGCGTTACCTATTAGATTAACAAGAGCCTGCTCCAAAAGTGGCGCATTAATATTAGCCTCCAGATCAAAAGGGCAACTCATTTTAATACTAAGCTTTTTTTCGTTTCCACTCGGCTCACACGCCTCTTTGGCAGCCAAAATTACACTATAAACTCTTTCATGCTTGAAAGTTACTTCCAATTCTCGTCCATGGAGTTCAAGTCTGGAAAGAGTAAGCAGATCATCAATAATAGAAGACAATCGATTGACATTGTTAGTTATAATATTAAAAAATCGACTGGCATCTTGCGGCTCATTAATTGCGCCAGCATTAAGCGTTTCCACAAAACCCTTAATGGTTGTGATGGGTGTACGCAACTCATGGGAAACATTAGCGACAAAATCCCTCCGCACCGTTTCAAGTTTACGTAATTTAGTAATATCATTAAAGACGATGAGTGCTCCAACATTAGTAAATTCTTCATCAACCAAGCAAGAACCGTGACCCAAGAGATACATATCACCCTTGTCATCACGCAATACAATCTCCTCTTCCACCGGTTTTCCTTCCTCTAAAGTGGAAGTAATAAATTTTTGCAGATTATGGTTTCTGATAATTTCCAGGACCGTTTTACCAAGCATATTCTCCTTGGACACCCCAAGCAATTTTTCTGCTGCTTGATTCACATTAACAACGCACTGATCAGAACTAAGTACAATAACAACCTCTTGCATCCCAGCAAATACAGCTTCCAACTGATTACGTTGACTAGTAACGGTTTTAATGCGTTCCTCAAGTTGACAAGCCATGTTGTTCAAGGTGTCTCTTAAGCTAGCCAATTCAACAGAAAGACCCTTGACCTGCAGCAGCGGCAATCTCTCTTCAAACCGACCACTTGCAAAAAGTCCGGCACATAACCTCATCTGCTCCAAAGGTCTACTTATAGAATGTGATACCCGGTGAGCTATAAAAGTGACAGCTACTGCCAACAACAATAAACCCATTACCACCCTAAAGAATACACCATTAAACGTTTGTCCTATAGAAGCAATGGGAACACTAACCCGGACAAACCCCAAGAGACCTCCAACCCTGTCACGCGCTAAACGTACCCTTATCGGTATCGCTACATAAATCATGTTTCTTCGCAGGGTATTACTATAACGAACAACAGAACCAAAACCAGATTCACGTGCACCAACCAGTTCCTCCCGATCGGCATGGTTATCCATAACGTTTGGATTTTCAGAGGTATCTTCCACTACCTTACCTCCTGGAAGAACCACCGTTATCCGAGTATCGGCCTTTAGAGCCATTTCCCGACAAAGTTGAAACAATTCGTGATAATGTTGATCAGCAAGAGGTTCGACAATTCGACCGGAGATAAGTTCAGCCCGGGCCTGAAGATCGGCAATGGTATGACGGACAAAAAAAGCATACACCGAAGTAATGGTATACCACCCGATGATAGTCAAAGACAGAATCACAAACAGTATTATCGGACGATAAATCTGCTGATGAAGTAGTAAACGTCCCATTTTGCTGTTCCTAATATCAATTACGGGCCCAAAAATGTAAGTGCTGCGGCACCTCATCCCCTGCCCGCATAGAAGGAGCAACCGCATAAACCTGAGTCACCTGCGGATCACGCAAGTAATAAAATAAGCTAGTTACAAACTTTCGGTCAGAGGCAAAAGAATATACTCTTTAACGAAGGGGGGAAACTTCATGCTGAGTTCCGAAGTGTCCCTGCACTTGAAGAAGCCAGTAATAATCTGGAGCGTTCTTAATTTCCCGCCGCAAAGGATGAGAAACACGATGGGAATCTTCAATAATATTATAAAATGCCGAATCGATATCTATAAATCCATCGACAAGATGGGCGGTAATATGAAAAACCTTGCACAAATACGGATCGGTGAGCGACAAAACATCCTCGAGGCTATGACAACCACCTTTTTCCAAGGTCTGAATTGATTCACGCATCAATTCAAGATTCTCTTCCACCGCCTGATCAAGGTATGAAAAAAAGGAAGGATCAGCACCATTGATAATTTGTTCCTTGATAATTTCAAGGTCATCATAATTAACCAAGGTTGTTTGCTGAAAAAATCTCTCGGCAAGTTCACAAGCCTCTTGATCATTATCACTTTTTACCAATATCTTATGATTGCTTGTCAACTCCATAGAACCTCACTATTAAAGGTTGCGGGTTTCAACTTCAGAATTATTCAATAAACCATTTTCCACTCTGGGCTGGATGGTTTCAAGCAATTCCTTGCTTTCCAAATAAGGGCAGGGCTTATTATATGGGAACTCCCAACATTGCCGAGGACTCGCGGTATGAATGGAGCAACGCTTACACATTTTCCCGTTGGCTAAAAAAATACACGAACCGTCTCGACGAACTTGGAAGGTATTGCGTCCCTCAATATACCGTTTCCTCGTCTCACCATCACTGATTCCAAAATGACGGGCAATGCGGTTAATATCCTCGGCCGTAACCAACAATGACGAGCCCTCCAGCCGATAGCAGCAATAACCGGGACAAAAATTGCAAAACTCTTTATTTTTTGATAAACTATACAAGGGTTTACCAACCATACGTTTCATGCTCCGGCTCTTTAGCGCCACTAATTGGCAAAATGATCAAACCCTTGATAAGAAATATCTAACTGCCCAGGACCTTCTCCATCAAAAGACTCGGTATGCAAACATACTCCGCTACCCTCTACAATTACCCCTACATGCTGAACACACAGACCATACTTCTTAGCCAACTGCAATATTGATTCTTTATACTTAGGCAAGGCCGTAAAAAGCAATTCATAGTCTTCGCCACCAGAAAGCATCAAACGTACAGGATCAAGATGTAACCGATCGGTTATATGAATCAAGGATGGGTGTCGATACAAGCTCTTCTCTTCCACCACAGCACCAACAGAGCTACGTTTGCATAGATGAGCCAGATCAGTAGCCAACCCATCGGAAATATCCATCATGGCACTAACTAAGCGCCTATTTGCCAAAGCCGGACCGAGAATAAAACGTGCTTGAGGATCAAGATGAGCGCTTAGAACAGAATCCACTCCCTCCCCCAACTCATTTTCCAAACCACGCATACAGAGTTCTAACCCAGCCGCCGACAACCCCAAAGGACCGCTAACCCAAATGTGATCACCTGCAACTGCGCCCTCCCGATAAACGACGTCTGTGGTTTTCACCTCGCCGATGAGAGTCAAAGTAAGGGATATTCCCAATTCACTGCGCACGGTGTCCCCACCTATCAACAAGCAGCCATACTCCTTGCAGCTCTCTATAACGCCCTCAATAAAACGACTGGACCATGATTGAGCAATATCCGACGGCAACCCGACAGATAGAAGAACAAAACGCGGTTCCCCGCCCATTGCTGCAATATCACTCACATTGACAGATACACTCTTTTTCCCCAACTCAAAGGGCGGATGATGGGACACTTTAAAATGACTCCCCTCAATAAGGGTATCCATAGTAAGAAGCCATGCCGTATCTCCTGTTTTCTCAATTACCGCGCAGTCATCCCCTATACCGCACAGCACACCTGGAGTTCGGTTTCCTACCATTGCGTTTATAAGTTCTATTAATTCCCGTTCTTTCACAAATCACCAAAAAGTTCAGGGTAATGTTTAGGAAGATAGTCTTGCAATACTTCCCTCACCTCATCGGCGGCAGAACAACGCAAAGCTTGCTCGCCAAGCTCGGTAAGGCGAGCCATGGTGGAACTTCTGATCATCTGTTTAACAAAGGGGATGGCGGCGGGTCGCATACTGAGCCCACGAACCCCCAAACCAAGTAATAGCGGAGCAACAGCCAAGTCCCCTGCTGTCTCGCCGCAACAAATCACCTCTTTATTTTCCAGTCGGGCAGCCTCGACGGTCTGATGAATCATTCGCAACACTGCTGGTTGCAGAGGATCATACATATGGGCCACAAACTCGTTGTTACGATCAATAGCCAGGGAATATTGGATCAAATCATTGGTACCTATACTGAAAAAATCAACTTCCCGAGCCAATACATCAGCCATAATCACGGCACTCGGCACTTCGACCATAATCCCCAATTCTACGCCACTATTATACTCGACTCCTTCAGACTCAAGTTGTACCCTTACCTCTTCCAGAATCACTTTCACCTTGCGCAATTCATCAACAGAAGAAATCATCGGTAATAAAATACGCAATTTGCCATAGCGAGAAGCACGTAACATAGCTCTCAACTGGGTAGACAATAATTCAGGATGCCGTAACAAATAACGAATAGAACGAAGTCCCAAGGCAGGATTACGTTCCTGACGATAATGACCACCTGAGAAATGCAACCGGTTAACAAATTTATCACCGCCAGTATCCAAAACCCGAATAGTCACCGGCTTAGGCGACAAATTAGAGAGCATCTCTCGATAGGTTGCAAACATAACTTCCTCATCCGGAAGCATATCTTTTTGAAAAAAATCAAACTCACTACGAAATAGGCCGATACCGTCAGCCCCGTAATCAGTTACAAGCCCTAACTCATCCAGCATCTCAATATTACCAGCCAGGGATACTTGATACCCATCCTCAGTTACAGACGGCAGATTTACAGTGGTGGATAGCTCACGTAACACATCTAAGTAACGCTGTTGGTATGTATAGTATTGTTTTTCCTGCTCGAAAGAAGGATGCAACACTACCCTCCCATTGAATCCATCCAAAATAACAGCATCATTAGTGGAACATATCATGGTGACATCTTTAAGACCGGTAACGGATACCATCCCCAAGGACCTAGCCACGATAGCGGTATGAGAGGTCATCCCCCCTTTTTCAGTGACGAAACCACGCACATTTTTAGCATGCATACGGATAACGTCTTCGGGTGAAAAATCGTGGGCCACCGGAATAATGGTTTGGTTAAGACCTTCCCAAGAATCGCTTTCCCGCCCGCCCAATAGTCCGAAAATACGATCGGCCACATACTTTATATCATTAAACCGAGCTTTTATATAAGGATCTGCTATCTTGGCAAATTTAGCCTCAATACGAACCAAGGCTTGAGCCAAAGCCCATTCCGCATTCACCTCTTTTTCTCGTATAATCTCCACACTCCGATCCAAAATCATCTTATCCCGCACCATTAAAAGGTGACTATCGATAATGGAAAGTGCGTCGGCGAGATCTTCTTGAAACCGATTACGCAAAGTTAACAGTTCTTCTTCAGCCCTAGCGGCAGCCTCAAAAAATCGTACCGTCTCCGCTTCTACTTGTTTCGCTGAAATATGATGCCGAGCTGCTTTATGGGTTTTCCGCTTTAAAACCAGAATCCGTCCGACTGCAATCCCCAACGAAGCGCCAACACCGTAAAGAGTTCTCGATTCCCCCGCCTCACCAACGCTAATAGAAGATGAAACCATCAGGGATCCTCCCTCCTATTAAGTAATACTTCAACAGCGGCCATAGCTTCTTTTTTAAGATCTCCATCCGTCCTAATTGTAATCTTTGCCCCATAGGCCAAGCCCAAACTCAAAACTTCGAGCGCAGAGCTGCAATCAATTATCTCATCATGACGTACCATATACACCGACCCATAATCTAAAGCTATTCTCGCTAATTCTGATGCAACCCGACTGTGGACTCCAAGACGGTTACTGACAACGACCTCCCGCTCTATCATTATTACTTTATAATCCGCAAACGTGTTTTAGAACTTGATTCACTTTTTGAATCATCTTCCTGTGCTGGATGCTCATCTTCAGGTTGAGGTTCAAACTCTGGTTCCGGTGCACTTTTATTTAAATCTACTGCTTGGATAAACCGATCCTTACCACCCATGGTGAAGATCTCCTGTCCGGTAAACTGGGCAGCACGCAAAGTCCAAGTTACCTTTTGCGGCGGTATGGTAAACAAAGTCATATTGACATGCCACCACTCATCCTTACGACTATTATCCGGCTCTATACCATCGACCAAGGCATAGGAGAGTATTTGCGGATCTTCACCGACCACAAAAATCAAATCACCGACATCAGTATTTTCCTTAAACGGCATAACTCTTTTCAGATCAGCTACCAAATTCTTCATCATGATGTTATCCCTTAAAAACATTAGCAGGAAAGTCAATATCACTTACCAGATCTTTCAACTATACCTATCTAAAAAATTGATTTTATTTATCTTAAAATAGTTTACCAAACAATAAAGTTACTTCTCGACCAACATAAATCTCTGTGAATATAACCATTTCCGTTATCGACATAATAATAACCGACTGGAAACCTAAATACTATTATTAACAACTCACGACCGAAGAGTGCCAAAATTTTGTCAATTTTGCGACCGATTTTCCTATTCCAAAATTATTTTTTTGTAATTATATAATGTTAAACTAAAAATAAGCTTAAACACCAAATAGAATAAAATATTTTACGGATCTAAAAACTCGATATTGAATATTCATGATTATGACTAATTCTACTTGCCCCTAGGCAATATTTATGTATGCAAATCATTTACAGCCGAAGAAAAGTTAGCAAATGACTGAAACTTCATTATTCGAAAACATAAATGAGTTTCGTTATTAGTCGGAATTAGAAGGTAACCCAAAAGATTTTCTCACCTCTTTAATTGGGGTTTCAAATTCAACTATTCATGGTACATTTAATCATAGATTTCAAAAATGAGTCCGTTAATTTACAGTATTTTGGTCCGACATTTGCTTTATACAAAATAATAACCAATAGAATATCACTTAAATGGTTATGGTTATTTTTTCTGCAGCCTTTATCTTAATTCGAACCAAAAATCTTCTAACTATAATAATGTAGTTAGAAAGTTAATGTCAGTTTTCCCTGCTTGGGATGCTCATCTATTAACAATCTTCTAAATTCATTAAAGTAAACCAGATCAATGCCGTACCAAATAGCTATAGTAGAAGACGATCAACAACTCAGGGCCAATTATGCTCAAGCCCTAGAACGAGAAGGATACAAAATAAAAAGCTATTCAAGCAAAAATGAAGCTCTCACCGCATTTACACATAATTTACCTGACATGGCAATTCTTGATGTTATGTTAGGTGAAGAAATGGAAGGTGGCTTTGATTTATGTCGTGATATTCGTCAACTATCCCCTACCATCCCCATCATATTTCTCACAGCGCGTAACTCTGATCTCGACCGAGTTTCAGGCCTTAGACTTGGTGCATGGGATTACATGACTAAAGACACTACCACCCTGGATTTTCTACCGGTACGTATCTCTGCACTTTTTCGTATAGTAGAGGCCTTACACGGCCCGATAAAAAGAGAGAAAAAACTGATCCACGGTCCACTTATAATTGATGAAAATCGTAAACAAATATCTTGGAAAGAAATCCCCATCAGTCTCACCCTAACTGAATACTGGATTCTTCTTGCTCTTACAAGACGACCCGGTGACGTCAAAAGTTATGATCAACTCATGGAAGCAGCCAACGTGGTGGTTTCAAACAACGCCATCACCTCCCATATTCGCCGAATTAGAGAAAAATTTCGTGAAACTGACCCGAAGTTTAACGCAGTACGTTCCGAGTACGGAATGGGATATCGTTGGATTCTTGACTAAAAATTTGACTATAACTATTTCACCTATCACCAGTAACTAATTACACATAAAACGATTATAGTTCAGGTCAATAGCTGTTTACCAGTACGGCGAATGTTTATAAACAGGTAACTCTTATAAATCTATTCTCAAAAAGTTATTTTAGCAGCCATGCGAATATCTTTACACTTCAAGCTGCTTCTTATAGCCTTGCTCATGTTACCCATCCCTCTTATCGGTTTTCGCTTCGGAGGAATGCTCAAATCTTCTCTACTCACCAGTCATCAAGATACCCTTATGCTCACCGCCCGTGCGGTTGCCACCACCCTGAGTAATCGCCCGAGGCTTTTTGAAAGAGAACTCTTTCAATCTCTAGATCAATCACGAGATCTTTACCTATTTGAGCTCTCACGCGCCATCCATCTAAACGGCGAATCCAATGACTGGCTCCCAGAACTCAAACAAGCCAAAGTCTTCGGGTCAAAGGATATACTTAACTCCACTCTACCTTACGGCAAACAAACCATCTCTTTTCGCCACCTGGTCGGTCAACGCGGCGACCATCTTTACGCCCTATTTATAGTCAAAGATGACGCAATCATCTACCGTAAACCAAACTCACTCTACCTCGAACGAAGCGACCACCTACAAATCGGTGTTGTCGATAATCAAGGTCGATTCTGTCGCTATATTGTAGCTACTGATAAGCCTGGCTGGGTTAATGGTTACTTAATGGTTAAGGGTGATGAAATGTATTTTCCAGCCAAAAATGAACCCAGTATTCAAGGCATGTGGAAAGAGACCAATGATGGGTATACGCTGGAAATTAGAATGCCACTTTCTTTTATCAGTAGAAAGCTGGCCTTTGCGGTAGCTGATGTC
>JAOTSI010000170.1 GCA_029865005.1 Desulfobulbaceae bacterium | reverse complement strand
ACTCGAAACTCATCACTTATGAACAGTATAATTTAGTTTCAAAATCAACCACTACGCTCTAAAAGCCCTATTTTTTTAACCCTAGCCATCAATGCCTCTTCATCGGAAAATTTGAGCACCGAACGAAGAATCTCACCTGGGTTAGTACCCGCCATACCAAAATTATTAATCAAACGCAGATCAATTGTAGCTCCGGTAATCACCAGACTATCCACCAAAAGACGCAAGTCCAACTCCTTCCTCTTACCTTTTCTAACCCGCTCTACAATGAAGCTATCAGCAGCCAAAAATTGAGCAGCCAAACCTACACGGGCTTCATCTAGAGGTAATTTTGTTCTAATTTGGTAATCGGTAACTACCGTGGCAACTGATAATTTTCTAGTGGTTTTTATTTGGGAGACAGTTATAAATTCAGGAAACTGATCACTAAGCAAAGTGGTTGCCCCAACCTCATCTGTAAGGGGCCGGGAAAGTTCCATATCAAAATATTCTACCTCGCTCTCCATCCCAACCGCCAAGGCTGGACCAAAGGAAACTTTGGGTGATGGATTAAATCCTTGAGAGTAAAGAATAGGTATTTCAGCCCTGCACAGAGCACGAAAAATAAGCTGCAACATCTCAAGATGCCCGAGAAACCTCCCGTCACCCACCCGAGAATAATGAACTCTATAGGGGTAAACCGCTCTTTGTCCAGACTCTACTCGATCAGTATTAATTAACAGTCCGCCGGACTTCTCCTCCGGCACAGGCTCATAAGTAACCGGTTTAATACGCTTAAAATCACAAAGTCCGCATTTTTGGCAGCCATGAACCCGGCAATCTGGAGTGTAACTCAACTCCAAACCTTTTTCCCTCTCAGCAAGCAGAAACGACTTGGCTACCCCGGAGTGAAGATGATCCCAAGGTAAGGCCTCTTCCAGTTCCCGTTTCCGTAGATATGAGGACATATCAATATCGCATTTTTCAGCACACCGTTGCCACAAATCCAGACTAAAATGCTCATCCCAACCATCCAAGCGGGCTCCGTTACGCCACGCCTCTTCAATTAGGCGAGACAGCTTCCGATCCCCCCGTGAAAAAACCCCTTCCATAAAACTACTACGGGTATCATGCCACTTGAGCTTATAGCCTTTTCGCGGTAATGCTCGCTTTAACTGATTGATTTTTCCAGTGGAACTCTCCAAATCACACTGAGCTTCCCATTGAAACGGCGTATGCGGCTTGGGAACAAATGAAGCCACTCCGATATTTATATTTAGCTTTCCGTGACCTGCTGATAAAGCGTGCTGTCTTGCTTTTTTGGCCAGCTCTGCTATGGCCTCAACATCCTCGTCAGTTTCAGTGGGCAATCCGACCATGAAGTAAAATTTAATCAACTTCCAACCAAATTTAAATGCGTCACTGCACGTATCTAAAAGATCCTGTTCAGTAATTCCCTTATTTATAACCTGACGCAATCGCTCACTACCCGCCTCTGGAGCCACAGTAAAACCAGTTTTACGAACCCGTTTAATTTGCTCCATAATATCAGGTCCCAGAGTCCCTACCCGCATAGAAGGCATAGAAACCGAAACATACTCATCTGCAAACCGATCCATCAACTTTCCGAGTAATTGGGGCAAACAGGAATAATCGCCAGTGGAAAGAGAAAGAAGAGCCAACTCATCATAACCACCATTTTCAATACCTTTTTCCGCCAACTGAACAATTTCCTCCATGGGACGCTCACGTACCGGCCGATAAATTATACCTGCTTGACAAAAACGACACCCCCTGGTGCAACCCCGTGCTATTTCGACTCCCAAACGATCATGAACCGTTTTTACCAAAGGAACCAGTGGAGCATCAGGTTGCGAAGAAGATAACAGTTCAGGCAAGACCCGTCGCTGCACGCCCTCATAACCTTCGACCAAAGGCTCCATACCAAGGAATTGCTTATCCTTATATATAGGGCGGAAAAATGAAGGTACATAAACACCATCAATCCCTGCCATCTGGAGTAACACTTCAGATTTAGAACTACCATTACGTTTAGCTGTCGCCAACAACTGACAAAGCTCCTCTATTACTTCCTCCCCATCACCAAGGACAACAGCGTCAAAGAAGTCAGCAACCGGTTCAGGGTTCATAGAGCATGAGCCACCAGCAATCACCAATGGATCGGTTTCCGTACGATCTTCAGCACGCAAAGCGAGACCTGCAAGATCAAGAACCGTTAAGATATTGGTGTAGCACAACTCATAGGGCAAAGTGAAACCGATGACATCAAAAGAGGAGAGTGGTGTACGAGATTCCAAAGAGAAAAGCGGAACCTGACGGGATCGAAGCTGCTGCTCCATATCCAAATCAACAGCAAAACAGCGTTCCGCCCTTGCAAGTTCACACCTATTTATTATATCATAGAGAATCTGTAAGCCCAGATGGGACATTCCTATCTCATAGAGATCAGGAAATACAAATACAAAATTAACTTCAGCCTCCAGGGGATCGGAAGTAATAACATTGTACTCTCCTCCGATATAACGTCCTGGTTTCCTAACAAAGGGTAATAATTCGTCCAGCTCCACGTTCTTCATACTATATTAATATCATACCAATATTTTCAGAATTTCAACAAAACGTATTGACATCATGTTCAAAAAAGAGGTATTCAAAACATGTAATGACAATATCCATCCTAACCACAACGGTGACCAATAAGATCCAGCCGGACGATGAACATACAACTATTGCATCTTATCACCCACTGAATAATTAACTCTCTAATAATCATATCCATGAATACCATTTTTTACCGTATTATTCTCACATTCTGTTTTATCCTTGCTCTCACGCTTCCAGGATGGGCCGATACCAAAACAGCAATGCTCAAAGACATAATGTTCGATACCCCGTCAAACGAGATTGAACAAGTAACCTTTAAGCTCAGCAGCAAGCATCTACCTAAAATATTTGCCATTAAAGGCGATAAACCCAGATTAGTGTTTGATTTTCCTAACACAAAGGCAACAGCGGCACTAAACAACATTATCAATACGAACGGCAAGTTAATAATAAAAATCCGTATCGGTAATCATGAGGGTACCACCCCGAAAACCCGTGTTGTTCTGGACTTATCTCCTGATCTTGAACTAGGGTTTAAACAAAAATTTAATGCAAAAAAACAATCATTAGTCGTCAGTGTTGAACCTGTACCGAAACCCCATGCCCTGAAAAAACAAGCTACACAGCAATCAACTCCGACCAACACCAAGAAATTAACCCCAAAACAGTCCGTAACGTCTGCGAATGCTAACGTTAAGAAGACAACCCCTCCTGTAACACCCGTAACTCAACCACCCAAAGAAGTAACCGATAAACCACCCGCTAATCAAGAAACCGTCACAACGCAGGAAAAGGTCACTCTAAACCAATCACCTATCCTTGAATCAATCAAGTTTGACGGCGGTTCCGATAGAGGGGAAATGATTCTTTTCAAACTCAATGATTTTTACCCCCCCATTGTTTTTGGTTTAGAGGAAAACTTACCCCGAGTAGTCTGCGACTTCATGAACACAAAAGCAGCAAAAGCGGTACCAAATGTTGTCAAATGTGATGGGAAATTTATTAAAACGGTACGAGTCGGCAGACATGCTAATCCTGATAAAGTCAGGGTAGTGCTAGATCTAACCCCTAACAACAACTATGACCCCAACAGGTTTTCTTTAAAGAAGACAATCTGTTCGTTATCATCGTTAATACTTTAACCGAATCCGCTGAAAAAAAGTAAGTGGTCATAGGGTTTATAACTAGCTGATTTAATATATCCCAAGGTTGCAAGTGGTCACAAGTGCCTCAGGTTTATGCAGTTGTCGCTGCTCGCTATAGCCCTTCTATAGGAACAGGGGGCAACCGCATGAATATGAGGTACCTATAACTCTTACGAAAAAAAATAAAGACTCAGGAATTTGAGTCTAGACTCACCTAAGGGCCACTGAAAATTAAATATCCCAAAATCGGAGTCTACGCTAACCTGCACAGGATTTTTAACCCTTTTTACTATCAAGGCAATAGGCGCATAGTATTATAATGTAACTGTTGCATTGATAATCAAAAGGACTAAAAAACAAGCAAAATGTGATAATTCTTTTTTAAAGTCTAAATGACTATGCATCACTTAACTTCTTCTACTTGAAAGTATTCCGGCAAAACAACACGAAAAACCTTCTCCGGCAATTTCTTTCTTGAATAGACTCGTTCCAGAGATATAACCGCTTCGCCTGTCAAACCACTACCTGTTAAGATGATTTTCCCGGGCAACTGACAACTTTCACCCTCAACCGAGTAATTACTGTAACCTATTTCAAGCTCAATCTCATCTTTGGTCGCGTCATAAAGCAAATGACGTGATACCTGACCAGTTGCCAGATCCATATGGACATAATGAGTCATGGAATCATTATAATCCACCACAAACCAACAACAATCACCTTCAGACCCCATACCGACACGCCGAATAGACATATCTACGGTTGATAAACGTCCAGACAACCACAAAACAACATCCTTGGGCTTTATCTTACCGGGAAGATATCTGTGTCGTAAGCCGCAATCCCACTCCCCGGAATAGGCCATAGCATCTTGATTTTCAACTAAAGTAAATCCAGCATCATTTGCCGACACCATAAAAAGAGGTCTGCCCAGAGGATCTATCGCTCTATAAATGAATCGATCTTCCTGCATCTGTAAAGTTCCAGGCCAAGACAACTCTTTGCCCATCAAATTATAACGCAGCCTAATATCTGCATCCACAGCGACTGGACAAGTTTGCTCTACAATATCATGAAAAGCCTCCTCACGACTCCGTGCTTCCATAGGAGACAATGGGATAAGAGCCGGGGTTTTAGCAACACAGCCGCCAAGAAAAATAACTCCGCACAATCCGATAGTTCGATAAATTGTAGAGAAAATCATTATTTTTCCATTGCCCTGATTTTCTCCAATACCTCTTTTCCATGCCCCTCTTCCCCATACAGTTCAATGGCTTTTTGGTACATTTTCAAAGCGTCATCCGTACGATCCATGGCCTGATAAGCATCTCCAAGATGCTCAAGGATGGCAGGATCATCATCACCTAAACGCAAGGCCTCTTCCAGCTCACGAACAGCATCTTGCACCATTCCCAGGCGAAAATAGACCCACCCGAGACTATCACGGATATAACCATTTTTGGGTTTAATCTCTACAGCTTTTTTTATATATTCCAGAGCCTTTTCAAGATAAACGTTCTTATCGGCCCACATATAACCGACATAATTAAGTGCTGCAGCATGATCAGGCTTCATCCCTATCACCTTTTTCATAGTTTCCATAGCCTCTTCAACCTTACCGGTATTATCCAGAAACAAAGCGTATTCATAAAACAACTCTGGATCAGCTGGATAGAGTTTTATGGAGCGTTGAAAAACCTTCTGGGCTTCTCCCTGTTTTTCCTGTTGTAGATAAAATGATGCCAGCAAAACAAAAAGCTCAGCCTTTTGACTCTTTTTGGAATCTAGAATTTTACTTAATAGAACTATACATTTATCAATCTCATTCTTTGCACGCAATATCCTAATTTGCAGATATACAGCATCAAGATATTCTCTATCGTCTTCTTTAATAAAGCTCAACTGGGTAAGTGCTTCTTCCAGCAGATCTTGCTGGTATAGTACTACAGCCAAAAGATACCGAGCCTCTGATACCTCTTCCGCCTCAACAATCATTTGCAAAACAGAAGTAGCGCGCTTAAAATTTTTACCTTTTATATACAACCTGGCTATAGCCAAATCCACCCTACCAGGGTCTCGTGATATCTCTTTGAGCTCCTGCAATTCCCTTAGAGCCTCTTCTTCTTTATCCTGCAAAAGATAGAGATGAATAAGACCTGCCCGTGAGTTTTCATCACTTGCATCCTTCTCTAAAATATCCCGGTAAATTTGCTCAATCTTATCAAATTTTTCTTGCCGATAATAAACTTCGGTGATTTCATAGAGCAACTCAGCGGACCAGTTTTCATCCAATGCCTTGTAATAAGAAGCAAGAGCTTTATCATAAGCTTTTCGAACAAGATATAGACGCCCCAACAACACCAAGGCGGGATACTTTTGATCATCACTAATTAAAGCTTCAGAGAGTACCTTCTCAGCATCATCAAAGCGCTTAAGATGAAGATAGAGTTCACCAAGCATCAAGAGTGAACTTTTATCCTCTGGATGATGAGAATAAAGAAGTCGATATTGCTCCACCGCCTCATCAAAACGCGACAACCGCATATACACCTTAGCCAACAACATTCGGCTTCCGCTGGAGTCAGGTTTCTCTGCAATATCCTGGCGCAACCACACCACTGCCTCCTCATTTCTGTTCATTCTTAACAGAAGCACCGGCATTTTTCCGGCAATATAGTCGGCTTCAGGATCGCAAATTAAAGCTTTTTCATAAGCCTCAAGAGCTTCTTCATAATCCTGTTCACGTTCAGCATGATTACCCCATAAAAAATAAAAATAAGCACACCCGCTATCTGATTCTTCCACCTGGTCATCCTGATCAAATACCGCAAAGTTATTTGTCGATGAAAAGGTTGCGCAGCCACAAAGAGTAAAGAGTAAAACTACAGGGATGAAAAGCGTGTGCAAAATATTTAAATGAAATTGATTTTGATCAAGCTGTATGATCTTTAAATTCAACATGATTACTCCGTTCCCCGTAGCAGTAACTCCACTTCCCGTATAATAGCCGAAGAAACCTTATCCGGCACAGAAGCCGCTGCAATACGCTTAATAAAAGGATGAGTAAAAGAATCGAACAAAACAGATACCTTGCGTAGGTACTCAACCCCTTCAAAATGATCAGGTTCATCACCCCTAAGTTTTTTAATACGATAAACGGATTGCTCAACATCCATAGTAAGCAAAAGCATCAGGTCTGGTTGGGGTGCAAACGAATTTGCTTTAAATATTTCATCAGGATCACAACCATTAGCTCCCTGATAGGCTGCTGTTGAAAAATAATAACGATCGCTCAACACAATCTTACCCTTTCTCAAGGCAGGGGCGATAACCTCATTCACATGTTGACGCCTGTCATTTATGAAAAGATCTAGTTCTTCCTTTGCATCACACAGGGTACGATCGGTATAAAGTTGACGGATTTTTTGACCGTAGGGCCCGTCTGTGGGTTCGCGAGTTGTTACAACCTCATATCCTTGACCGGTTAAATATTTAGCCAACTCGCTAATCTGGGTGGATTTACCCGTACCGTCAATCCCCTCAAAAACAATTAAATGGCCCCGTCTATCTTTCATTACATTTTCCGTTCATTCTATTAAAGGCTATAACACCGGCCAAATCCCAAGCAGCAGCCAAACTCGCATAATCAGCCACCCCTTTCCCTGCAATATCATAAGCAGTACCGTGATCCACCGAAGTGCGCACTATGGGTAACCCCAAGGTAACATTAACCCCGTCTTTAAAATGGATCAACTTAAAGGGGATAAGGCCTTGATCATGATACATAGCAACCACTGCATCATATCCCCCATTAACCGCTTTAAAAAAAACAGTATCCGGAGGCAAAGGACCTACTATTTCACCAAGATCGGAACATTGCACAACCCCCGGACCGATGATCTCAAACTCTTCTTCCCCGAACATACCGTCCTCTCCCCCGTGGGGATTAAGCCCTGCCACCGCTACCCTCGGTTTTTGTATCCCGAAATCACGAACCAGCGAGTTAACAGTCATGGTGATGGTATCAACAATCTTTTGTCGGGTAAGTAGCCCAGGAACCTTGGACAATGGTTCATGAATAGTAACCAGTACGGTCTTTAACTTATTTCCGGCCATCATCATCCCAAAATCTGATGTCTTAGTTAAATTACCAAGCATTTCAGTATGGCCAGGGTAAGAATACCCCGCTGCCTTTAAGGCTGATTTGGTAATGGGACAAGTTACAATTGCCTCCAGTTCACCATCAAGAGCCATTCGTGCCCCTTCTTCTATATAACGGGCCATGGCCTTGCCGGTGGCAATGGTGGGATGTCCCCAACTCAACTCGTCCGGGGACAAATCGGAGAGGTTATACACCGGAATAACAGACGATTCAGAAACACTCCCAGGCGTCCATTCTTCAAAACTAGCTTGCAACCCGATCTGATCTGCAGTTCGCCTTAAAACATTCACATCCCCAAGCACCACTGGTTGATAAGGGGACTCACTAGAATGAAATGTAAAAAATTTTAGGATGATTTCAGGGCCGATTCCCACAGGACACCCCATAGTTATACCGATAAACTTTTTCATAAGACTAATTAAATATATACAACCAAGAGGTTAAAAAGTGGTTGATTAGTAAACGGATTATTCACACACATCAAACGCGTTGGTCAATAAATCAAATTGGGGGGCACCGTTCTCGCCCCAGGTAACCGCTACGATATCGAAGCGGGCCGATTGATCATATAAGTTATGACGGCTTATATAATGAAGAGCTACCTTGGAGAGCTGACGCTGCTTGCGGCGATCCACCGCCTCAAAAGGAGTACCGTAACGTTGTGAGCGCCTGGTTTTCACTTCAACAAACACCAAAACTTCACCATCGCGAGCAATAATATCTAGTTCCCCAAAGCGTTGGCGGTAATTGCGGGCAAGCACCTTATACCCTTTCTTTTGCAAATAGGCAGCTGCCGCATCCTCGCCATTTTGCCCCAGGGAAATATGATTATTTGAATCTTTTAAAAAACCTGGAAGGGGAAAAGAACCTTTAAACATTGTGGTATTCTATCACCAGAGTTTACGTTGAACAAGGGGA
>JAOTSI010000169.1 GCA_029865005.1 Desulfobulbaceae bacterium | reverse complement strand
AGAGCTCGTTGACTGGTCGATACGGATCCTCACAGCAGATAGCCTAGATGATATTTTCATATGAATAGTACACATTCTATATTCAGGCCACAAAGACTCCCGGTTTTGGAACGGGATTGAAACTATGATAGATGTATGTTCCATAGGAGATGAACCAGTCGCATGCAAAACACCCCCTATAAACGTAAAGTAAGTAAAAAGACCAAACCAGCCAAATACCACCAAAGCACCCAGCCTACGTAGGGGCGATCCTTGTGATCGCCCTCATATTTACTGACAAAACAAACCAACACCACCAAAACCGCCCCAAACACATCATAATCCAGCCACCCGCCACCAACAAAGACTGTACAAGAAATCCCAGTGCCCACATACAATTGCACGCTATGTAAAATCCACTAGCCACCCTCCCAATGTCCAGGTACAAAAAACATCAAAAAATCCAATATTAGTAAAATAATATCAATAATAACCGCCCAACCTCAGCCAATCTTGTGCGAACCTCCCACGCCCAAATCAATAATCACCAAATTATTGCCAAATACATACGTACAAACAGGAGTATACAGTTCAAAAATTCAAAAACAGGTTCGCCATAGTTGAAATTATTAAGAAAACAGGTAAAATGACCCTTAAAATAACAACCCCACCACCCCCAAAAAAAGAGGTTCGCAAAAAGCACCCTATAACACCCCAAATTAACAAACGAAAAAACAGTGACAGTCGCAACGACTCCCGGTTTTGGAACGGGATTGAAACAATTAAGACCTCTAAAGCGGTTTCCATTTTATTCGTCGCAACGACTCCCGGTTTTGGAACGGGATTGAAACCTCCGGCAACATCGGTTGCGGCCAAAGGATATCACGTCGCAATGACTCCCGGCTTTGGAACGGGATTGAAATAGTCTGCTGCTCAACCAAGATTTCAAGGTCATCAGTCGCAACGACTCCCGGCTTTGGAACGGGATATAAGCAACAAAATAAAATAATATTTTATGCTTTCTAAGCCATTTATGGATCAAGGCAGGGGACAAAAGAAGTGCGTTAAGTGCTCCGTAACTGAAAATATAAAAAATCCATCTTGAATAAATTTCCCGTAAGCGTTCACCTGTACTAAGCCTATGCGCGATCAGACCGGTTTCATATAGGATTAACTATAGCTCACCGGCCCGTCTGCACCCATGCGCATCACAGGTGAACGCTTACTAGCCCGATGTCTTAAAGTATTTATTTGTAACCCGCTGAACGGTTACAATTTCCATACACCTTGCACACAGCCCACACATCCCCTCACACTATGCCCCCCACCTCAAAAAATGATCTAAAACAAAAAGATCAAATATAAATACCTGTAAAATTAATAAATTATCATCCTTTAAGCGTGCATGCCCACTGGTGGCCCCTATGGCGCAATGGTAATCATTATCATTACCATGGATATCAAATAAATGTCTACACTTGTTGCTGTGCAAGGTGTTAAACTAATAAATTCCAAATAACTTGACCAAATAAATGAATAATGTAATCCTTACCGAGGTAATAAGTGGAGAGGGCAGCTCATTGCAATTGCCCATCCACCAATCCAATCCATTCTGTTCGTTAATGCCCTAATGGGAGGACCTCTATGTCTTTCTGTATTGATTATGTAACCCCACAATCTGCCGTACCGGCCAACCCACCAACCCAAGCTCATCCGCCCGACCCCTTTAAATCCCTAACCATCAACCGCTACCGCTTCACCCTCGTTACCCGTACATCCGTCCGCCTTCCTCGCTATAAAGGCTCAACTTTCCACGGAGGCCTTGGCCACGCACTTCGAAAGATCAGCCCCACCTACTATCGCATGCTATTTGAGCCAGAAACCTCAGGCCGAGCAACCTCCCAAATCCCCAAACCCTACCTCCTGCTACCGCCCCTTGACGAACTGACGGAATACCCACCCAACCATACATTCCATCTGGAACTAACCCTCTTCGGCGAAGCCAAAAATTGCTTCCCCATCTGCCACGCAGCCCTTGAATACCTGGGCGGCGAGATGGGTATTGGTGAACCGCGAGGCAAGTACATGGTGCAAGCAGTGGAGGAAAGTGAGTTACATGCTGTAGAACCGGCCCCTGAACATTCTATGCCGGACGAAACAACAACCAATCTTCGCTTCATGACCCGTACAAGAATAAAAGACCAAGGTCGCTTGCTGCGAGATTCTCTACCATTTCCGGTCCTCTTCTCCCGCCTCCTTGGTCGGATCGACACCCTTGCACACTTTTACGGAACCGGCCGTATTATCGAACGCGACATCCGCAAAAACCTGCAAAACCAAGCAGTCCAGATCCGCTGCCCCAGTTCCAATCTCAACTACGACGAATGGGCTCGTTTTTCCGGCCGTCAAAAACAATGGATGAAGTTCGGCGGCCTCCTCGGCACAGCCACCTACCACGGCAACCTCAACCCCTTCCTCCCATACCTCCGCCTCGGTCAACACACCCACATCGGCGGCAAAACCAGCTTCGGTTTGGGACGGTATGTGATGGAGGAGTAGCGTAGGTATTTCGTCTTACAATGTATTTTGAATTGTATTGAATATGGGAGGGATGAATGAGGACTCTAGAGGCAAAATTTCAAGTTGTAACCCCGATGTTTTTATGTGGGACCGAAAATAGACCAGAGCTGCGTGCTCCTTCAATTAAAGGGGCATTGCGTTTTTGGTGGCGTGCCTTGAATTGGGGATTGATACGTCAAAAATCATCTTCTGATAAAGAGGCATTATGCTTGTTACATCAAATGGAAGGTGAAATATTTGGTAGCGCAGCGGTCGGGCAACAAAGGCAATCGTCATTTTTATTAAAAATAATACCAGGTCTAATGAAACCGCCGGTTATGGACTGGCCGGATAAAGATCGTGATATAAACGGTAGTGGTTATATGGGACTTGGATTGTGGGGTACTGGTACAACACATCAACGAAATGCTCTCCAAGAAAAGACTGAATTTATGGTTGTTTGTCGGTTTAAGCCCAACACTGATCCGTGCGTTATTAAAAGTGTTAAAGACGCATTAACCATTTTAGGTTTGTTGGGTGGCCTTGGCAGTAGAGTCCGCAGGGCCTTTGGGTCGGTGGCGTTGTTGAGATTGGATGGACAATACTTTGGATTCAAAGACTTGTCTAGTTATAAGGCAGAGCTTAAAGAGTTGTTGAGGGTCTATGCCCCTTCTACAACGAGGCCGCCATATACTGCTTTTGGTGCAGGATATTCGGTTAGATTCTTTAGTTTTACCAGTAATAACGCTAGACAAATGCACAAGAAGATAGCTGTCGACTATAAAAAATTTAGAAGTAGTATTGTAAAAAATGATATTTTTCAAAGATGTGCCTTCGGCATGCCCCTAGACTCATATGAAGAAAGGAGATCTAGTCCACTCCTGTTTCATATCCATCCCGTAGCGAATTGTTTTGTTGGCGTTGGTCTATATTTACCTTCAACTTTTCATAATGATAAAAAGTTTTCAACTGTCGGGTTTGAGAAGGTAGAAAAATATATTCATAAAATGGATGCATTAAGGTGATCAAAAATGACCAATAACAAAAAAACCATTCAATTTTCCTTTGGACCGGTGCAAGGTTTTATAGCACAGGCCAGGAGGACAAGAGATCTGTGGGCAGGCTCTTATTTGTTGTCATGGTTGGCTGGTAAGGCCATGGCAGGTGTTATACGAGAAGGCGGCGCAATAATGATGCCGGATGTTAGTAATGATCAATTGTTAAAAGCAATTATGCTTGAAGGTAAAGATATTTCAAGCAAACATCCAGCCTGCTATCTCGGATCTCTACCAACACGCTTCACAGCTGAAGTACCCACAGGCTTTAAATATGAGCAATGTACGAAGACCATTAAGGGATCATGGCTAAGTATTACGAACGCTGTAAAAAATCTACTTAATAAACATATCGAAATAAATGATAAACTTTGGACGAGGCAAACTGAAAATTTTTGGGAATGTAACTGGGTCATAGGGGAGGATCCCTCCTTGCTCGACCAACGTAAAAATTTTCGCATCCCTGTCAAGCTGGATGAACCAGGAGAAAAGTGTACCGTCTGTGGGGAGCGCCAGGAATTATCCTGTAAGCCAAACTCCAACCGCACTGTGATAAATGATTGGTGGAAGAACAACATCCATCCTCTAGCGAAAAAGGATGTTATTCACGGCTTGGATATCCGTCAAAACGAGAGACTTTGTGCTGTCTGCATCACCAAACGACTCTTTCCTCATGTCTCTCTAGAGGTGATGGGGTGGCAAGTACCTAGCAATTATCAATCCACGGCCTATATGTCGGCGATTGATTGGTTAAAAAATATGCTTCGACTCTCTGCCAAGAAGGATAATGAAGTTGAGAAGTGTGCCAACGCCTTTTTCAGCCTCATTGATTCCCGCATACTTCAAAAGGCCGAGTATAAAACCATTATCAAAGGGGTGGAGGAGGCCGTGGCGGGAAGTCCTATAAAATCTCGGGGCTCGGTTACCTTTGCTGATTTGGATGGGACTGTTTTCTATGCCTCATCTTACAATAAGAATGAGTTGGAGTTGACCCAGCCAAAAGATACACTTAGAGCCTTAACGAGTTTGCAGAAAGCCATTAGAAAATGTGACCCGGCTCATGGGGAGCCGTCTCCTTTTTATGCCTTGCTGCTCATGGACGGTGATTCCATGGGGAAGTTGATCAAACATGCGGACGAGGAGCAGCGCATGAATATTTCCAAGGCACTGGCAGAATTCACCGGCCAAGTAAACGGTATTGTACATAACATGGACGGAAGATTGATATACGCAGGTGGCGATGATGTGTTTGCCTTATTACCAGTGGATAATGCCCTTGAATGTGCCCGCTTGTGTAAGATTGTCTATGGAAAAGCTTTTAACGACTATGCCTCCTTCATCCCGCAGGATAAGCCCGCCACCATATCTGCTGCCATTCAATATGCCCATATGACGACACCGCTCTCCGCTGTTGTTCATGACGCCCATAGCCTTCTTAGTGATGTGGCCAAAGCGAGATGTGGCCGCAATGCCTTGGCATGCCGGGTATGGAAACGCGGTGGACCTATTCTCACCTGGTCTGCTCCGTGGGATAAAATAGCGGGCGGTATGCTGGTTGATAGGGTTAAGGAGGCCTTTAGTAATAAGGAAGGTGATCCGGATAAATTTTCCAGTAAATTCTTTTACAAACTCCGTGAGTTCTTTGAGACCGTTTCTTCATTCGATGAGGAGCAGGTGCGGGACTTGTTAATAGCAGAGTACTTGGCCAACCGTGAACATGTCTGGGATGGGGACCTAACCGAGGACGAAAAGAGGGATATCGTTGCCAGCCGTATGGATAAGTTATTGCAATTGTGTCGGGTTTGGAAGGTCGATCAATACGGTAAACTGTCAGGTAAACCTTATGAATTGGATGAGGCCGGGCCGTTACTGGTCCGTTTTCTCGTGCAAAAGGAGGTGTGAAAATGGGCGACTCTATATGGACATTTGAGGCCATGGACAGTTTGTTTTTCAGGGATGGTAAACCGATGAATGCTGCTGAGTCCACCTGGATCGAATCTGTATTTCCACCGTCCGGCCAAACCCTGCAAGGCGCGGTACGCGCTGCGGTGCTTCAATACTTGGGCGCTGATATCAAGGCGTTTCAAGAAGGGAAACCATGTTTACGCGATGGATCAAGCCTTAAAGAAGAGCTCGGGGACCACCAAACCATTGGGCAACTAAACTTAACAGGTCCATTTGTTTGTGAAAACGGGCAACCTTTATTTCCTGCGCCCTTCGATGTGGTTAGGAATGAATTTGGGAACCATGAGCTGCTTAAGCCAGCTCCGTCACCTATGGAGAGTGACTTGGGACCGGTACGGTATCCGGTTGCAAGTGATATGGGGTTTAAACCCTTGGCTGGTAGTTATGTGTCGGCCGAAATGCTGCGTCATTTTCTAAACGGTAAGCTCGAATATGTGAAACCTGGATGTTTTTCCCCGTTGTATGCAGGGGAGGGAGGAGGGGGTGCGCCACTTACGGATCGTGAACCTAAAGTTGGTTTAGCGCGAGACAACGCCTCCAGGATAAACGAGGAGGGGATGCTGTTTGCCATAGCACCGGTTCGGCCAAGGAAAGGAGTCAGTTTGGCGCTTAAAATAAGCGGTCTTAAAAGTAGCTACTATCCAGATGAGCCGTTTTTACAAAGGCTCGGAGGCGAAGGGAAGATGGCCCGTATCAAAACCCATGGGGTTTTGTCCGTGCCGAAGCCGGGGAGCCTCACTGTGGACAACGGGCGGATTCGTTTTAAGATCGTTTTGACAACACCGGGACGGATGCCCCAAGATGGCTGGCTTCCAGCGGATTTTCAGAAATATCAAACTAGCGACTACCAGGTCTGGAGGGGGCGGGAAGCTGGTTGTAGCTTTGATATTATCTCAGCCTGTCTTGGAAAATCGCTCAAAATAGGCGGCTGGGATATGGCGGCTAAGCAATCGCGTCCATTGATAAATTATGTGCCCGCAGGCAGTGTATATTTTTGCGAGGCCAATGCCGACCAGAAGGAAGCCATCCTTGGGTTACACAATAAGAAGACCGGTACGTGTACTCAGTATGGTTGTGGACATATGATGATAGGAACCTGGTAAGGAGTAAGGATAATGAACGAAAATAACAAGAGAAATAACATGGTGCAAAAGCCGATTCCCAAAATACTGACCTTACAGGCTTTAACTTTTCTGCATCCCGGTACCGGACAAACAACCGGGGTGGTGGATTTGCCTGTACAACGTGAAGTGCATACCCAATTTCCCATGTATGCATCCTCTGGCCTGAAGGGTAGCTTGCGGGATAAAGCAGGTCAATTGGACTGGGGGGCTGAACTAACAACGATTTTCGGAGGGGATACAAAAAACCAATCCGCCGGTTGTCTCACCCTCACCGATGGTAGAATCTTGGCCTTTCCGGTGCGCAGTCTCCAACAGGTGTTTTTTTGGGTGACCTGTCCCATGGTTTTGCAGCGGCTGGTGCGCGATCTGCAACTCTTTAAGATTCCAGTGCCCGGTATTGAAAAGCTAGATGCTTTTGGTGTGGAGGGCGATCAGGTACGACTACCGGAGTCATTTGGAGGGGAAAAGGTATTGGTTTTAGAAGAGCTGGCTCTAGAAGTAACCAAAGATGCCGGAGTGGATGCACTTGGCAAAATCATCGTAAAGCTGACGGATGAGAAGGCGGGTTTTGATCCCGCCAGGCTGGCGGTGGTGACTGATGACGATTTTAAATATCTGGTGCGTTATGCCACGCAGGTATCAGCCAGGATAAAATTAAATGAACAAAAGACAACCGCTAATGGTGGTAATTTGTGGTACGAGGAAACTTTGCCGCCGGAAACAATTCTGTACGCCTTGGCCTTGTGTCATAAGCCTCGATATTCCTGTGAAACAATAAATGATGTCGAGCAGGTGGCGGTGAAGCTGGAGGAACTTGCCGAAGATCGATATTTACAGATCGGCGGTAATGAAACGGTCGGCCAGGGTTGGTGTGGTTTTAAAGTATATAAGGAAGGAGAAGGGGTATGAAGCGGATGGCTGAACAGGAAAGAGCTTTGTATTGCCTTGAGTTTATAAAAAGTTATGGGGACGAGAACAAAGCAGATCAGACAAAGCTGGCAACTCATATCCAGAAGGCACCCATTCGGATAATTCAAAACGGCCTGGGGCAGATGCTGGCCTTCTTATTGGCGGATAATGAGGGAAAAAGAGATGAACGTGATAAAAAAGCTGAGCCGTCATACCACCTGTACTGCCATATAGAAAAGTGGTTGCAAGGTGCGGGTGGTAGAACGCAAGTTATTTATAATAATGAATATGAATTAATCGAGCAAATAACTAGAAATTCCAGACAGGATTACATGCGAGCTCAAGAAGAAACCCTGGCCCTGTTTAACTGGTTGAAAAAGTTTGCTGATGCTTGGCTGTATAAGGGGGGGAAGTGATATGTATTCCTTGTATGGACAAAGCATTAATACTGAAAAACCGGTGGTGGAGTTTCCTAAAGGTGCGGCTCATCCTGGATTACTTTATGATAAGTTTATAGAGGAGTGGGCTGTCGGTTGGCATGGTAAACTAGGTGACACTGTAAAATCCAAATTTATAAAAGATGCTGCAGTAAGATCAGGAACTCAACAGTATCTAGCACCCGGCCTTGCTAAGAAGGTTGAACAGCATAAAGACTTAATAAAACATCTCGAAGGAGATTGTCTGGAGCCTGAATCCGTGAGCTGTAGATATGGATAGGTCGTTAACCCTTTGCCGGGGTATTTTTTCCGCTAATGTTTAGGGTGGCCTGCTGATTTTAATCATATCTTCGTTATTGGCTTGATAGAATGATGGCCTTACGACCACATTGTGGTATAAAATTACATTTTTAACCGTTCACACTGCGCACTTCTCTTGTGATGTAATATTTCAGAGTAGGCGGTTAGTATAATTAACCGACGGAAAAACGGCTATATAGCTTATCAAAAACCTCGAATGCCGGACAATGTCGGCTAAACCGCAATTTTAAACGACGCCCGGAAGATATTATACGGGCGGCAAGGTAAATAATCTCCTGAAGTACCGTTTTGAGTCGTCGACGTTTAGCCTTGTGTCTTACCGGAGAGTCGACACCAAGGAGCCCTTCCTGGCCGATCAAGCGCAGGACATTAAAGACGAGTGCCGCTACGGACATTACCAATGAGTTTGTGGCAAATTTACCGCTTGGGAGTCGTTCCAGGTCCAAATCGGTCTTGAATTCGCTATGAAATTGTTCACTCAGGCCATGGTTCTCG
>JAOTSI010000168.1 GCA_029865005.1 Desulfobulbaceae bacterium | reverse complement strand
TTTTTCGGCATTTGCGCAACCTTGATATTTAGGATTCAACGAACAAAGCAATCTCTTGAAATTGAGGCCCGCTACCTTCAGGAAATTGCTGAAAAGCAACCGAATTAAAACGAGTTAACCTAATTTTGCATGAACAGGCAATTAGAGATGAGTTGACCGGACTTTATAATTATCGATACTTTCAAAAGGTTTTACAGCGTGATTTTGCGTTAACGGCACGAGGCAAGTCAGACTATGGGTGCCTAATCATCGATCTTGATCACTTCAAGAAAGTTAACGACAACCATGGTCACGCTTTTGGGGATATGGTACTTAACAGCATTGGCCGTATTTTGAGAGAAGAGGCTAGGGATACTGATGTGGTTGCCCGTTATGGTGGCGAGGAGTTTGTTATTCTCCTGCCAGACACCGATATTGACGGTAGTATAATTATTGCCGAACGAATTCGTTCCAGAATAGAATCCCATTTACATGTTGATGGGGTGCTTAAAAAGCAAGTTACGGCTAGCATAGGTGTTTCTTCATTCCGCCCTCACAATCCTAAAACTCCACAGCAATTGCTATTCTTTGCTGATAAAGCGCTTTATCGAGCAAAATCTAAACAGCGTAACCGCGTAGTCGTTTATAGTTAAATCGTTGGTATCCAATGAAGATACCTGAGCTTATTTCCAGTTTCCTAAGGAAAAGTTCCATAACATCGGATTGGTAAGCGTTTACCAGTGCTGCGCATGTGTGAAAGCAGGCCGGTGAGCTATAGTTAATCCTATGTGAATCCGGCCTGGTCGCGCGCAGGCGTAGTGCTGGTGAACGCTTACGTAAAACAGATCTTGTCCTGTTTTTATTATAGTCCTTGATTTTTATTTAATATGCTACGCAGAGCACAACTAGCATATCTACGTAACTGGTCACAGGCACCTCATTTTCATGCGGTTGCCCCTGCCCGCATAAAAGGGCTATAGTGAGCAGTGGCAACTGCATAAATCTAAGGCACCTGTGACCACTTACAGAATTGCACATTATTAAATCAGTAAGTTACTAACCCTGTGACCAGGTACATATCTTCTCCATAATATATATTTCAAGTTTGATCCTCGGAAGAAGTTTACCATCTTTAATAATCTATTATTCTAATATAATTGTACGATTGGTCCTTGTTGAAAGGTGAGGAGGTCGTACTTTACTTGACCTGTGGGGTTGCTTCCGATAAGATATTTAGATAATGGGGACAAGTATTATTATTAGAAACTGGTTGTAACCAAAAATATTTTCACAATCTAGGAATCTGCGCAAGTCTGCCATTTTTTACAATCGTTTTAGGGCCGCAGGAAATAATAAATAATCTAAAATCTGAGTGTTCGCTTACCTGCGCCGAAGTTTTAGTCATCTTCAGAGAGAGGCAACAGGCGTATAGCAGTGCTATGTAACTTATGTGTTGACAAAGAAGATGGATAAAAAGACAAGTAGTTAAGCTTGTGATTTCGAGATGTGATAATTTATTTTTTCAGAGACCTTTACAATAGATTACTAATCTCAGTGAGGTGCTAGTTGCCATGCCTTGAAAATAAAGCTAAAATAGCAGCAGTAAGTTCAATCCCTGATTTGTCTTATGTTATTATATTTTGTGTTCCCTTAAGATAATATTTTCAACCGTTTTACGATTGAAATTGTGAGAGTTGAGTATCCCCCCTATGCCAAATCGAGAATCCCGACAGAAAGAAATACAACTTTTTGTCAGAAAAATGCCCAGTCTGTCCACCACGGTCAGCAAAGTTTTGGAAATATGTAGCAGGACTGATACGTCCCCCAATGATTTAAATCGGGTTATCTCCCTAGATCCCGTGCTTACCGGTCAGGTCCTCAAACTTATTAATTCTGCCTATTATTCTCTTATGAATAGGGTAACCTCCTTAACTAGAGCTATAGTTATGCTAGGCTTAAATACCGTTAAGAATCTAGCCCTTTCCACGGCTGTTATTGGGTGTGTGAAACAGACCAAGAAATCAAGGGTGTTGCCGATTCACAAATTTTGGATCCACTCAATAGGGGTAGGGGTTTTAGCGAAATTATTGGCCGCTGAGGTGGGGGTTCCGGTTAATGAGCGGGAAGAATTTTTCGTGGCCGGTTTACTCCATGATCTCGGTAAAATCCCTATGGGAGATGAATACGCCGAAGTGATTACTACTGCTCGCCAAGAGCAATATGATTTGATAGATGTAGAGAGGAGGGATTTGGAAACATCTCATGAGGAAATAGGCAAACTAATAGCCGAAAAATGGGCCCTGAGCCCATCTCTTACCGATGTAATTTGTCATCATCACTCATTAGATGAAGTTCATCATGAAAATAGGCAACTGGTCAACCTGGTAGCATTAGCTGATAGCTATGCTTGTTTGTTTGATCTCGGGTATGCCGGTAATTGTTATCCAAATGAGGAACGGATAGCTCAGGCAATAAAGGACTCGGAACTTGATTGGTCATTTATTTCTCAATTGAAAAAGCAGGTTGATGATGAGATACTCAAGGCTGAGGTGTTTTTACAGGGATAATTTATATGTCGTTTGGGCAAGTGTTCTTACTCTCTCATTTTCACCTGGTTACCTTTGCTTGTATAGATTTAGAGCTATCTAGATAGAGGGTATGGTTAAATGTCATGTTATTATGGTTAGATACGTAGTTGGGCCCATGGTCTTTGTAGTTATTTTGGGTTATGTAAAGATCTTGCGCTGTATTAAATCAGTTAGTTATAAACCCTGTGACCAGGTACAATCATCTGGTGTTCGCAAGCTGTAGTCATACAGGTATTAAATATTTATTGAGTGTCATATCGGTATTTGAATTCATATTGATAATTCAGCGAGGACCATGTCGATGATGCAGATCAAGTTTTGGGGTGTTAGAGGTTCTATCCCATGTCCTGGGCCGCAGACTATGGAATACGGTGGTAATACGGCCTGTATTGAAGTTTACTTTCCTGAGGTAAACCGACGTGTTATCATTGATGCCGGTTCTGGTTTACGTGAATTGGCAAATTACCTGGTTGCTGAGGAACTGCCTAAAGGTCCCATTAGTACTGAAATTTATCTTACTCACACCCATTGGGATCATATTATGGGGTTTCCCTTTTTTGTTCCGGCATATATTCCAGGCACCAAGATAAAGGTATACGGCCCTGTTACTTATGAGGATGAGCCCCTTGATGAGGTGGTTGGCGGTCAGATGAAGTATCGTTATTTTCCTGTTAATATGGGAGAGTTGGCAGCTAAAATTCAATATGTTCGACTAAAAGAAACACCGCTTATTGATTTGGGTGATGGTATTACTTTGGCTACGAAGATTTTAAATCATCCAATTACGGCATTGGGTTATCGTTTTTCCTTTCGAGGCTCTATTTTTTGTACAGCCTATGATACTGAACGGTTTAGAAATCTTTTTGTCACCGATCCCGCTAACCCCTCTTATGATGAAGCCATGGCTATGGAAGGAGATATGGCTGCAAGGGAGCAAAACCAGGCCATGGTAGATTTCTTTGCAGGTGCAGATTTACTGGTTCATGATGCTCAGTATACCCAGGATGAATATACGCAAAATTATGTCGGCTGGGGACATTCAGCAATTGAAGATGCTATTGCAACTGCTGTTGATGCTAATGTTAAGAAATTAGCACTGTTTCATCACGATCCTGATCGGACGGACTCCGACATGAATGAACTTGCAGTTACCTACGGCAACAAGGGTGAATCATCAAGTCCTGAGATTTTTTTTGCTAAAGAAGGTATGGTTGTTACCATTTGACTTTAGTATAAAAATATATCATTATTTTTGTAAGTAGTCATGTCTCTAAGGTTTTTGGATATAAAATTTATCCCATTTCGGGGTCCATCGCTTACCTGCTTGTCTTTTGAGCTGGCTTTTTTGTCGGTGAAGTAAATATATCGCGCTGTTATGCGTTTGTTACCTCTCCTTGAAGCCGATCAAAAATATGGTGTAGACAAGTGCAGAATCCGATGTTGGAATATTGTATATTTTCCGTGATCTGTATCTTTACGCGATTGCCCAATGGCAGCATAGATGGGCTGTAGTGTGTAGTGTGTTGGGGCAACTGTATAAATCTGGATTACTTGTGACCACCTACAATCTTGCGTTAAATTAAATTAGTTAGTTGTAAACTCTGTGATCAGCTACTTATTTCTTCTATTATCCTCTCAAACCGGGTATTACACCATTATAAGAACTGTGTTCTGGAATAGCATTAAACTGGAATTCTGTTTGGAAATAGTGGTATTTTTATGTAAGAATTAGGAGTAAAATTATGCGTATTAAGCGCGTTATCATATTGTATTTTTTCACATTTATTTTTGCAAGCAACTTATATGGCAAGGTTATGCCCGCCGAATTCGATGCGAGTAGAAACCGTCTCATTGCCTATATTCTCAGTCATCAATTGTCTATTCAGCATTTTGAACATAAAGCTGTCAATGATGATTTGTCTCGTGACGCCTTTAAGTTATATCTGGAACAACTTGATCCCAGAAAACATTTTTTGCTCACAACCGATGTGGAGCAGCTTAGCACTTTCTCCACTCAAATAGATGACGAATTGCTCAAAGGTAATACTCTCTTGCCCGATGCAGGAGCTCTTATCCTCAAAGAACGTATTAAGGCAGTTTCCGAAATAGTAGAACGTCTTTATGCTAATGGCTTTGATTTTAATAAAGAAGAGTACCTAGAGGTTGATCCTGATAAATCTGGTTATCCTTCCAATCCCAGGGAACTTGCGGAGCGATGGAGAAAGCTCATCAAAATGCGGATAATTAATAATTATCTGGATAACCTTGAGAAAGCCGCTAAAGAAAAAAATGATAAGGAAGCAAAAAATAAGCCGGGGGAAGAACAACAAAATGTCGTATCGGATTCCGAACTTCTCAAGCAGGCTATTGAAAAAACAAATAAGGATTATAAAAGTTACTTCGCAAGATTATTAAAGGATACTCGTCAAGAGTATTATAATCGCTATTTTGAAGCAGTTGCTCATGCTTTTGACCCCCATACCGACTTTATGCCCCCCACTTCTAAAGAAGATTTTGATATTCATATGCGTGGTACCCTGGAGGGCATAGGGGCTCTGTTACGGGAAGATGGTGGTAATATAAAAGTGGTTCGGATAATTCCCGGTTCCGCGGCAAAGCGTCAAGGCCAGTTACAGGCAGAAGATATTATTCTTGGGGTTGCTGAAGGAGATGGAGAACCGGTTGATATTACAGGTATGCGCATCCGGGAAGCCGTGAGCTATATAAGGGGGCCTAAAGGGACGGAGGTAAGATTAACGGTCCAAAAGCCTGATAGTGTAAAAAAGGTTATTCCCATCGTAAGAGATGTGGTGCAAATTGAAGATGCCTATGTGAAATCGACTGTTTTGGAAAATAAATCTGGCAATAAAATAGGTTATATTAGGGTACCCAGTTTTTATCGTGATTTTGCGGGATCACGTAATGGTAATGAAGCTCGCAATGTCACCAATGATATTAGATCTGCATTGACAGGAGTTAAGAAGCAAAAAATTACCTCTGTTATTTTAGATTTGCGAAATAATGGTGGAGGATCTCTTTCTGATGCTGTTGATGTCTCAGGATTGTTTTTACCCGGTGGTCCCGTGGTTCAGGTGAAAAATTCCCATGGAATTATAAATATACTCGAAGACACGGATGAAAATGTGTTTTACAAGGGGACAGTTATTGTACTGGTAAACACTTTTAGTGCCTCAGCCTCGGAAATTTTAGCGGCAGCCCTTCAGGATTACGACCGAGCCTTGGTTATCGGGGCCCAGCATACGCATGGTAAGGGAACTGTCCAGGGTCTATTTGATCTTAATAAAAATGTCTCTTTTTTTAATTTAAAGAAAATTAGTGATCTTGGATCATTAAAGATAACCGTGCAAAAATTTTATCGCATAAACGGGGGATCTACTCAGTATAAAGGGGTTTCACCTGATATTATAATGCCGACAATTTATGATTATCTTGAGTCTGGAGAAAAGTATTTGGACTTTTCATTACCGTGGGACCAAGTAAAACCCTTAGAACATCATGACTGGCAGGGGGCTACTCTTGATAGGGATAAAGCAAAAAAGCTTGCTGCAGCTTGGCTTGAAAATAATCTAGAGGTTCAAAAAGTTAATTCCGATCTAAAGTTGGCCGCTGTGAGGAAGGAGAAAACCACGGTACCTGTCTATCTTGAAGGAGTTAAAAGTGATCGCCTTGAATTTACATCTACAAGTGGGAAAACCATGGAGGATGAGCAACTTCACGATTTATCCGGAAAGACTGGTGAGAATGAGGATGGCAAGCTCTCACCTAAGCTTTTGCAAAAGGATCCTATGATTCAATTAACGCTTTATTTATTGGCCCAACTTTCAAATAAATAGCGTTATTTCGATATGGATTTGTAATATTTTTCTCTTGAAATCGCTAGGCAATCATGATATGCCTTGTTCTGCGTGTGAATCGTCATTCATTTTTATTTTACTTGTCAGAAAGGTATATCGTGCACTTGCTGGAGTCCCTTGAAAATTATCGTGATAAAATCGTCTCTCTTTGGGTAGAAAGAACCTTAGATGGCTACTCCTCCGGCTTTTTTAAAAAATCAAAAGATTTGTTCGCAAATCCGGTTGGTGTTAATATTAAACAAGGTCTCACTGAACTTTTTCAGCTTCTCATCACTGATGCCGATCCAGATGCCTACCGTAATCCACTCGACAAAATAGTTCGTATCCGCGCTGTCCAAGATTTCGCTCCCAGCCAGGCTCTTGCGCCTATTTTAGAATTAAAATGGGTAGTGAGACAAGTATTTTCCTCTGTTAAAGAAGAACGACCTTTGGTGTCCGAGATGGATGCCTTTGATTGTAATATCGATCGTGCTGCTCTTATGGCCTTCGATATATATATAGAATGTCGTGAACGTTTGTATCAAACCAGAATTAATGAGTTGAAAAGCGGTACTCATATACTTACTGATTCTCCTTGTCCTTCTAAATTATTAAAGAAGGATCAACCGGTACCGGATACAAACTCCAAATAATTTTCCCTTAGTACAATCGGTCGGAAGGTAACGGGCGGGGGACCGTTACCACAACCTCCGGCTTTTACACAAAAGTATCTAACCGTTCAATTGAAGAGAGGGAGTGATCGATGAAGTACACCTTCCCGTTGTTGGCAGTTATTGCCTTGGTCGGAATTGCCGGGTTTGGATCACTTATACCAGGATCACAGTATGTCTTTGGTATAGTGGTGCCTTACGCGGCAATGTTGTTGTTTATCGGAGGATTTGTCCGCAAGGTCCTAGACTGGGGTAAGTCACCGGTACCATTTAAAATTACCACGACATGTGGTCAGGGTGAGTCACTCCCCTGGATTAAGCATGACAAGCTGGAAGCACCTTCTACTACCGCTCAGGTAGTAGCCAGAATGGCAATGGAAATTTTTCTTTTCCGTTCCTTGTGGAGAAACACCAAAACTGAAGTTCACGATGGTCCTAAACTTACCTATGAGTCAAGTAAGTGGCTTTGGCTCTTCGGTCTGATTTTTCACTACAGCTTTTTGGTAGTCGTCCTTCGTCATATGCGTCTGTTCATGGAACCGGTACCTGCTCTCATTAAACTCGTTGAGTTTGGAGATAGTATCGTCCAGATAGGAGCTCCGACGATGTATCTTACTGATGTGGGTCTTGTACTTGGCGTATTACTGCTCTTTGGGCGTCGCCTAATTAATCCCCATGTTCGATATATCTCCCTTGCCAACGATTACTTTCCCCTGTTTCTCATACTTGCCATAGCCGTTACCGGTATCCTCATGCGGTTTTTTCTCCGTACTGATATCGATATTGTTGCCATCAAGCAACTGGCTGTAGGGCTGGTTACCTTTTCTGCAATTTCGGCTATGCCTGCAAAAATTGGCACAATTTTTTATATCCATATCTTTCTCGTCTCTGTTTTATTGGCTTACTTTCCTTTTAGTAAGCTGATGCATCTTGGCGGTGTCTTGTTAAGTCCCACTAGGAATATGCCAAACGATAACCGAGCGAAACGTTATATCAACGTCTGGAACCCTGAGATCAAACCACATTCTTACTCCTCCTATGAGGATGAATTCAGAGAGTTCATGGTCAATGCCGGTATACCGGTTGAAAAAGAGTTGCCCAAAAAAGAAGGCGAGTAACGGCTCTATAATATAGATAATATAAGGAAAGAGCAATGGCAGTTGTAAAAGTAGATAAATTATCACGAAGTGTTGTTGAAGGACCTTCGTTGATGACCGGCTCCGTTCCCAGAAAAGAATGGATGGATGTGCCGGCAGTATTTAAATTGGGTAATTATGCGTATCCGGCCAAAAAAGAAAAGGTCGAATATTTAAATAGCCAAGACGGTCTTAACTTCCCTAACGCAAGAGAATGGACTCCTGAGGATGAAGACTGGAAACTTCAGGAAACTTGGAAGGAAGATTTTCTCAATGGTCTTAAAGAAAGACTGGATAAATTTCGTTCCTTGAAAATTTTCATGGATTGCTGTGTGCGTTGCGGTGCTTGCGCCGATAAATGCCACTTCTTCCTTGGAACCGGCGATCCTAAAAATATGCCAGTTTTGCGGGCTGAACTTCTTCGTTCAGTTTACCGGGGTGAGCTAACCACTGCGGGTAAAGTCTTAGGAAAGATTGTTGGAGGACGTGAACTTACACCGGAAGTGATAAAAGAGTTATTCATGTACTCTTATCAGTGCACCGAGTGTAGACGTTGTTCCGTGTTCTGCCCCTACGGTATTGATACCGCTGAGATCACCATGATGGTCCGGGAGCTTCTTCATCTCGTTGGTGTGGGTATCAACTG
>JAOTSI010000167.1 GCA_029865005.1 Desulfobulbaceae bacterium | reverse complement strand
CCGATGTTGTGAAACTTTTCTTTTTAACCCGGTGAATGGTTACGTATGGTTTATGTTTCCCGTTGAGGCTAATAACTAAAATTAGTGTTCGGCTTTTTTGGGTCAGTAGCGAAAAAAGTGTATAAGATATTGAATTGAATAAAGGCATCTCGTTGTTACGAAATTACCCTACCTGTATGGAAGGGCAGTGGTAAGTGGATAAGTATAGTAATAAATTCGATCAATCTATGATCATTTACTGTGTTGAGGCATGATTAATTAGCTGGTTGTGAGCTCCCTGACCGTATCTAGTCACAGGGTTCGTAACTAGCTGATTTGAAAGAATGCGAGTTTGTAAGTGGTCACAGGTGCCTCATTTATGCAGTGGCAACCGCATGAAGATGAGGTTTCTGTGACCATTTACACCCGATCAGCTACAAAAGGATGGATAATGACCGAACTGTTACGATTGGAAAATGTTTCTTTATCATTTCTCTCTGATCGGGAAGAGGGAGGAGGGAATACGGTACTCCATGATATTAACTTGGTACTTGAACATGGAGGAACCCATGCCGTTGTAGGTGAATCAGGATCCGGTAAAACCGTGACCGCCTTGTTAATCATGCGTCTTTTGGAAGAGTATGCCAAGGTGAAGATCAACGGTAAAATCTTTTTTGAAGGTCAAGACATACTTTCTTTTGATAAGCAAGGGATACGGTCGTTGAGGGGAAATCGTATAGCCATGATTTTCCAGGAGCCGATGACTTCCCTTAACCCGGTTTATTCTATTGGGGATCAGCTTATTGAACCTTTAATGCTTCATAGGAATCTTTCAGCAGATAAGGCTTACGAAAAAGCAGTTCAATTATTAGCCAGAACGGGTATAGTGGATCCTGAGTATAGGATTAATTCTTATTCCCATCAATTGTCTGGAGGGCAACGGCAACGGGTAATGATTGCTATGGCGTTGGCATGTCAACCAAACTTACTAATCGCCGATGAGCCTACCACCGCTTTGGATGTAACGATACAGAATCAAATTTTAGAACTGATTCGTGATGTTCAAAAGGAATATAGGATGGCGGTTTTGCTTATTACCCATGATCTACCGATGGTGAAAAGGTTTGCCGATACGGTATCGATAATGAAGAAAGGCACTATTATAGAACAAAAGTCGACTTCAGAGCTCTTTAACCGCCCGGTGCGAAGTTATACCAAGCATTTGTTGAACTCCGTGCCGGATTCGGTACGGCAAATGCGTCCCTTTGGAGAAAACCTGCTGCGGATTAATGGAGTCTCCTGTTCATTTACTGTTAAAACAAAATGGAAGTCATTATTTAAGCGCGAGAAAAAAGTGATACGCGCGGTGGACCAGGTTGACCTAAATATTCGAAAGGGAGCAACCTTGGGTATTGTAGGCGAATCAGGATCGGGGAAAAGTACCTTGGGTATGTGTATGCTCAATCTAATCAAGTATCAGGGTTCGATTGTTTATGGACCAACGAACAGTGATTACGATGAAAAGTGTTTGAATAAACTCTCTGGGCGGGATATGCGTCGGCTTCGTAAAAAAATACAGGTGGTTTTTCAAGACCCATTTTCTTCGCTTTCTCCTCGTTTCTCAGTGGAAGAGATAGTGGGAGAGGGACTTCGGGCGCATAATATCGGGAACAATAGTGATGAAAGAAGAGGTATGGTGGAGGAAGCATTACGAGAAGTCGAGCTTGATGCTGATATGTGCTATAGGTATCCCCATGAATTTTCAGGTGGTCAGCGACAACGAATAGCCATAGCGAGAGCCATAATTCTTAAGCCGGATATATTAATACTTGATGAACCAACTTCAGCGCTTGATGTAACAATTCAAGCGCAAATAATAGAATTACTTGTATCGTTACAGGATCGTTATGGTATGGCATATGTATTTATCAGTCATGATCTCCGAGTTGTGAGAGCCTTGGCAGATGAATTGGCGGTTATGCAAAATGGGAGAATTATTGAAAAGGGGCTAGCGCAGGATATATTTGAAAATCCAACCCATCCTTATACGGCAAAACTTATTCAAGCTGCTTGTTTATAATAATTAGGTACCGGTGACCACTTAATATCTCGCGGTATATTGAATCTGCTAGGTATAATCCCGGTGGCCAGCTACTTCTTAGGTGATTCTGGTGGGTTGTTTGGAAGTTGAAAATACCCTTTCCAAAGAGTTTTTGAAAACAGTTGCCAATTCTCCAGGTATTTACCGGATGATTGGTAAAGGTGAAGTCCTCTATGTCGGCAAGGCTAAGGATCTACGAAAACGACTTTCGTCTTATGTCGGACAGTTGGATAAAGAGTATTCCAAGACGGCTGTGATGTTGGCTAAGGTTGATACTGTTGAAACCATCTTAACCGGCACGGAAAAGGAAGCACTGATTCTTGAAGCTTCATTAATTAAGAAACACCGACCCCGTTACAATGTTATACTTCGAGATGATAAAAATTATCCTTTGATCAAAGTTACTGTCAAAGAGAAATGGCCTAGAATTGTTACTACTAGAATACGAAGACGTGACGGGAATAGATATTTCGGTCCATTTTCTTCAGTTTCCGCCATGCGCTCGACTCTTCGACTCATCTATTTACTTATTCCTTTGCGTAGGTGTAAAGTTCTTCGAGAAAGAAATAGACCGTGTCTAAATTATCAAATAAAGAGGTGCTTGGGGCCTTGTGTTGACAGCACTGTACATTTTGCGTATTTGGAAATGGTTGAGCGGGCATTAATGATTTTGGAGGGAAAGAGTAGAGAGCTTCATGCTCTATTGGAGTCTAAGATGAAGCAGACTGCTAAGGAACTTGATTTTGAAGCTGCTGCCAAGTATCGTGATCAAATAAACGCGCTGCAAAAAACAATAGAAAAACAAGTGGTGGTGGCAAGTCATTTCCGTGATCAGGATATCTTAGGTTTTTCTCGAAGAGATGCTTCTGTTGCTGTGGCCGTACTTCATATTCGGTCAGGAGTGCTTAACGGCTTGGAGCAGTTTTTCCTTAAGGAACCTTTGGGAGACGATCATGCGGTATTGGCAGCCATAGTGTTGCAGTATTATCAAGATGGTAGTAGGGTCCCTAAGGAGTTATTATTACCTTTTGAAGTGGATAATCAAGGTCTTGTGTCTGAGAGGCTGGGCGAATTGCGCGGAGGGAAGGTTTGTGTATCGGTTCCCAAGAAAGGAAGAAATATACAGCTTATTACTATGGCTTATGATAATGCTTGTAAGGTCTTTGCTGAGCGTGAAAAAAGGACGGAATCCTGGGAGCATTTGGCAAAAGCTTTGAAAGAAACTTTGGGATTGTGCAGAGCTCCGGTACGAATAGAATGTTATGATATTTCAAATTTAGGTGGGAAAAATCCTGTAGGCTCCGTGGTAAGTTTTATAAAAGGATCTAAGGATCAAGCTAATTATCGACATTATAAATTAAAGGAGCAATTATTTTCCGATGATTATGCAATGATGGAAACTGTTTTGACCCAGCGATTTATTTCGCGGAATCCAAAACGTGAGTTGCCTGACTTGGTGTTGATTGATGGAGGTAGAGGGCAGCTGTCTAAGGCGGTTAAGGTTCTAGAGCATGCGGGTCTATCTAGTCGAATTGATTTATTAGCTATTGCTAAGGATAAAGTAGGGGAGGGGGAAAAGCTTTTTAGATCAGATTGGAGCGAGCCCTTGATGTTACCACCTCACTCACCTGTCTTACTTTTCCTCATGCGTGTTCGTGATGAAGCTCATCGTTTCGGAATTGAATTTCATAGAAGGTTGCGGGGCAAAGATTTCGTGGCTTCCCAGCTTGACTTAATAACCGGGGTGGGGGAGAAAAGGAAAAAATTATTGCTCATGACATTTGGTTCTGTTCGGCGATTGTTGTTAGCATCTCGGGATGATTTAAGTAGGGTGGAGTCCATTGGTCCCGTTTTGGCTGATACTATCTATGAACAACTCCATGAATCGGAATAATATTTAGTCCTTAAGAGCAAAAAAAGGACAGCTATGGTAATTGTTAAGGCTCGTTATTGTAATTGAGGCAATTGGTTTAAATAAAAGGCCACGGCTTTTTATTATATGTTATCAGCCATTTATGGGGCTAATTTTTTGTTGGCATATGACTTGCAAGTGATGTAAAGTGTCGGTTATAGTGCTTCGCTAAAGTTCATGTTGATGGCTTGCGGAGTAAAAAATCGATTGTAGGAAAAATGGTATAAATAATTCTTTTCCAGATCATTAATTAATTAAATGGTGAAATGGGTTTGGTATCAAACAATGGATAATTAAACGCTTTGGTGCGTTAGCGATGATAATAGGAAAATAACATTTGAGTATTTTTTTAGTGATGTGGTTTTATGCAACTGCTATTATCGCGGAGTAATTAGTGGGCAATCTGATATCAAAAAAGGATCTCGTTTTAGGCATTGACATTTGTTAAAGGTTAAAATATTATTTTTTAATTATGACAAAAGGATAATGTTAATTGTTAATTGTTAATTGTTAATTGTTAAGTAAATAGAAAGTGTTGGTTTTGCGGTGTGCGCAAAAAAAAAAGTGGTTAACGGTATTCCGTATTTCCAAATAAAAACAGGCAACGTAAGAGGTTAAAATGAGAGGTAAATTCACCATTGCTGGTTTGTCGGCATTATTGTTCTTTCATCTGTTTGCGAGTTCATCGTATAGCTGCGTGGGTCGTTTATTGGTATTGGCTGTCGGCGATACACCTGATCAGGTTGTTATGGCAGAAATGTTGAGTCTTCTTGTTAATGAGCGTACGGGTACTAGTGTTGAGTTGATCAAACCTGGTAATCTTGAAGCTTGCAAGGAAGCAGTTAAACAGGATAAAGCACAATTATTTCTTAATTATGTAGGAGTTGCGCAGGCTGAAATTGGAGATGCCGCTGTTACCGGAAATCCCCAGGAAGTTTATAATATAGTTCGTCAACATTACTTAGATAGTTATGACATGGTATGGTTAAAGCCTTTTGGTTTTAACGGACCGATGGATAAAAATAATAAGGTTGAGGGAGGTAGTTCCATCGCTCCTGTATCAACTAGTGAAGTATTGAAAAGATTTCCTGTGTTAGATCGGGTTATTAACAAGTTGAAGAACAAAGTTGATGATGATACGATAGCTGATTTGGTAAAAAAATCAAAAGATAAGGATGTTAAGGATGTAGTTAAAGAATTCCTTAAATCTAAAAAAATGATCTAATCGGCTATGTCTCTCTTTCAGTTAAAATGATTGAAAAATAAAATGAATATTGATTACATAAGGTAGATAACCTATGAAAAAGATAGCAATATTATTAGCACTAACAGTGCTTCTCTTCGGCTGTAAGCAAGAGGAGAGTAAACAACAGGGCGAATCAGGGCATAAGATAAGCGCTGAGGCAGTGCATATTGATGAATCAAATCCTGTAAAGATTGGTTTTATGATTTGCAATTCTCCTAAGGAAACAACGGAGAGATTTGCTCCCATCGCGCAATATCTTTCTGAAAAAACTGGTCGGCGCTTTAATTTTATTATTGCCAATACCTTTGAATTTGAAGATTTAATTCGTGATAAAAAGATTGATTTTTTTCATGGAAATTCCATGTTGGCTATTACCTTCAATGAGAAGTATGCAATGCAACTTCTCACTGTAGATAAAAGAGGGCGTGATGGCCATAAATCTACCGGTACAATCATTGCCTTAAAAAGCAGTGGTATTAAAAGCTATGCTGACCTTAAAGATAAAAAAATGGTTTTTGGTCCCGCCCTTGCTCCTTTTGGTTTCATGGCTCAGTATGACCTAATGCTTAGCAATGGCATAGATCCTGAAGATGATTTAGCTTATTATGCAATTCCTTGGGGTTCAGCAAAGCACGACAAAGTAATTTATGGTGTACTTTTTGGACGCTATGATGTTGGTGCCGCACCAAGAATTGATGTTGATTTGATGGCTCATGAAGGAAAGATTAATATGGATGATTTTGTTATCATTGGTGAAAGTGAGCAGATGCCATATTGTACGGTTGCCGCATTGGCCCATGCTGATAAAGATCTCGCTGCTAAAGCAAAAGAAGCACTTTTGAATATTACTTATGATGATACCGTACAAATGGATGGAGAGGTCGTTAAAGTCTTAAAAGCTGCTTGGCTGGATGGATGGGCCGAAGCTGTAGATTCAGAATACGATGTTATGCGTAATAAAATGAAAAAGCTCAACATGGATCCTTATAAAAAGTTCTAAGGAATTTTCGATAACAATAACGTTTGATACGATATGGAGAAAGGAGTGGGTATGAACTTAGGTATGGATAATAGAGTTGTATCAATTACGGGTTTGAGAGCCGTGATTATTGCAGCAATGCTATTTATGGTAGCTGGCTTTGCCCATGGCGAAGCACTGATTGTGGAAAAAGGTATTATATCACAGGATACGACTTGGTCTGGAGAGGTAATTTTAAAGGGTGATGTGGAAGTGTCAAAGGGCGTAACGTTGACGGTTAAGCCCGGTACTATCGTAATGTTCGAAAAGATTGCATCCTTTGGCCCTCAGAAGCTTTCTCAGGACAAAACTCATGCCTTTCCTCGAATTGAGATAATTGTAAGGGGAAAGATTATTGCTAAGGGAACTAAAGAGCAGATGATTTTCTTCACTTCTATTTCTCCCTCGCCCTCAGCTGGAGATTGGGGAGCGATCAATATGCTTGATTCAACAGGTAATATTATTGAGTATTGTGATTTCAGCTACGCTCATACCGCAGTTCATGCCCATAGTGGATTGGTAACCGTTAGAAATTGCTACTTTCATGATAACGGGGTAGCTGTTGGTTGTAAGAATTTTAAAGGTTTTGCTGTTAAATCTGTATTTACCGTTGAGAATAACCGTATTTCCGGAAATGGCATGGGGCTTTTGTTTGGTGGTGGATCAGTGATGAACGCTCAGCATAATGATATCAGCGAAAATAAACTTTTCGGGATTTATGCTAAAAAGGGTGGTTCCAAGAGTGATATTAAAAATAATAATATTGTGAAAAATGGAAAGGGCGTTCTTTTTTGGGGCGTTAAACCAGGATTTAAAATTCATGATAACAATATTCATGACAATACTGATTATAACCTCTCTTTAATGGAAGGTACTGAGGCTGATATTAATGCTTCCGGAAATTGGTGGGGGACTACTGATGAGGTAGCCATTAAGGCCACCATTCGTGACAAGGAAGAAGAGAAAGAACTCGGTAGCGCTATCGTTAAAGGCTTTGCTCAATCACCAATACCAGGAGCTGGTATTTCAAATTAAATACCTAATATTTTAATGGACTGGTTAGATAAAATAAACATATCGGTAATAACCGTATTATCCCTTGTAACCATTGGGATGCTGACTGCACACGAGTTGGAAATTGCGAAAAACGGCTCGCCGAAGGTGACTGCTCAGGTTACTCAATCTGCTGGCACGGGAAACGGCACAATTGATACTTCAATATATAAGGATGTTGATACGCTACAGGCCAAAGGTCTTTACAGTGAAGCCCTGGTCACGTTGGAAGAGATCATGGGGAAACATCCAAGTATGTCATTGTCCAGTGTGTATCTAGCTCGTCTCAACGTTAAACTGGGCCATGTTGAGAAGGCAATCGCTGATTATAGGAAGGCTGTTGAAATGAACCCTGATTATGTAGATAAAAAGGCTTCTAGCTTCATTGGACCCGAAATTAAAAAATTTGTTACTCAAAGTAAATCGTTTGTAGAGAAGCAACTCGCCGAGAATCCTGATAATAAAGATAGCAAAAGAGCATTAAAAAATATTTATTATCTTCAAAGAAGACTAGCGGGAGGATGTGAATAGGTGAAGTTGTTTAGAATTGTTGATATAACCATCATTACAGGGGCATTACTTGGGATAGGGTCAATTGTCCTGTCTATGTACGGTAACCCCTTGAATTCTGGTATTTGTGTTTCATGCTTCCTTGAAAATGTAGCCGGCTCTATGCAACTGCATAACGATTACCGGATGAGTTATCTCCGTCCAGAGTTGGTAGGCTTCATTTTGGGTTCCTTTCTTATGGCCTTTTCAAGTCGTAGATTTCGGGTTATGGGAGGGTCTTCCCCTATTATTCGATTTTTTCTCGGTTTTTTTATAATCATCGGTTGTGCCGTTTTTATTGGATGTCCCATTAAAATGATCTTGAGACTTGCTGGTGGTGATCTTACTGCGATAGTAGCCGTAGTTGGTATGCTATTTGGGATCTGGGTGGGAGCGAAGTATATTCGGGGCGGATTTAGGTTAGACCGTGAAAAAGAACTTCCAAAAATCAATGGCTATATAATGCCAATTTTTGCCTTAATACTGCTTATATTTATTATAATGGAACCAACCTTTATTATAAAAGCAGATAAGGGGCCCGCTGCTACCAGGGCACCCATGATTCTTGCTTTGCTAATTAGTTTGGGAATAGGAGCGATATCGCAAAAATCAGGTTTATGTATCACCGGTGGATTCCGAAACTTGTTTTTGTTCCGTGAAAGAACCCTGTTTAATGGTGTGATTACAGTTTTCCTAAGTGCCTTGGCATTCAATTTGGTTTTGAGATATGGTTTTAATTTTGAGATCAATGAGGAACCAGCCTTTAAATTAGGACTGGAGGGGCAGCCCGCGTCTCATATGGAGCATGGTTGGACTTTTCTTGCAATGACTCTGGTAGGCTTGGCCTCTGTTTTAATTGATGGCTGTCCTTTTAGACAATTGGTAAAAGCTGGACAGGGAGATGTTGATGCTGGAGTGACCACTCTAGGTATGCTTTTCGGTAGTTCACTGGCAATTTCCTGGATGTTGAGGAGTGACTCGGCTGGGACGACCTTTGGTGGCAAAATTATCGTACTCGTTGGTCTAATATT
>JAOTSI010000012.1 GCA_029865005.1 Desulfobulbaceae bacterium | reverse complement strand
GCCGGCCAATACACATCCATTGCAATGGATAGTAATGATATTCCCCATTTCAGTTACCATGATTCATCAAATAAAGACCTCAAGTACGCCTATTGGAACTCCGGTTCTTCTTCCTGGAGTATAACCATTGTGGATTCAACTGGAAGTGTGGGGCGTTATAGCTCCCTGGTTATTGATTACGTAGACCATAGTCATATAAGTTACTATGATACTGATAACGGAACTATTAAGTATGCCAAACGGGTAGATACGACTTGGAGTACCCCGGAAGTAGTCGAAACCGTGGGATCGAATTATCTATTTCCCCTTTTTACCTCTATTAGTGTGGATGGTACCGGGACCGCACATTTAATATACGGAAAGCAGACGGGTTCGCGTATACTTGATCTTCAACACGCTTACTGGACCGGATCTGCATGGTCGACCACAAAGGTAGATTCGTCCCAAGGTGGTATGGAAATAGGATCCACCGGAACTTCCATTGCAATTGACGAACAAGGAAATTTTCATATTTGCTATATCGACAGGGGGAACTACCGTGGGAATTCCGCAGTAAAATATGCGTACGGAAACGGTACTTCCTGGACTATATCATTAATTGATGCCGGTACGTCCCCTGCAACAAGCGTATACGAACATATTGCACCCGCCATAGCCGTAGACGGCAAAGGGCGGCCTCATGTCGCTTATGCCTTTTCCGAAAATTATAGTGTCTATGCCTTAAAGTATGCTTATTGGAACGGGACGAGCTGGGATATTGCTACGGTTGACACCGTTTCAGCGGCAGATGTTTCAATCGCTTTGGACAGTGAGGCCACCCCACATATAAGCTATAGGGACCGAGGTTCCAACGATTTGAGATATGCTTATTGGGATGGAAATAACTGGAAACCTGATAAAATTTACACCACCGGCGGTGCCGGGTATGGAAGCTCCATTGCCATTGATAGTAATAATAATCCCCATATCAGTTTCACCAAGGATTATAACTCCCTTTATTATGCATACTGGGATGGGTCTTGGAATTTTCTACCAATCGCGCCAGCGGAAGGCGGCAGCACCTCAATTGTCCTTGATAGCCAGGATAAACCCCGCATCAGCTACATGAACACCGATGCTCTTAACTATGCCTATTATGACGGCTCGTCCTGGAACACCGAAGTGGTCGACTCTGATGGGCAATTGGCTTGGGACACCTAAATGGCCCTTGATACATCCGGCAATCCACACATCTGTTATTATGACACGACAAATGAAGAACTCAAGTATGCCGATTGGGATGGTGCCCAATGGAATATCAAGGTGGTGGATGATAACGGTAGCGTGGGAAGATATTGCTCCATAGTTTTTGATAAAGCAAACCGTTCTCATATGAGCTATGTGGATATGGGAAACATGTCATTGAAATATGCTCGCAGATCAGCAGCTTTTTCCTGGCTGATGTTTTTGCCAGCAATAATCGATAATGGTCCCCCTTGAATCATTTCTCCCTAATGACTCGTAACTTTATCTTTTTTTACTAGTTACTAGAAATAAAAGCTATATTCGAAGCTCTCAAACGAATTTTACGCCTAAACTCGCTGAATATAGGTTGGGTCAACAAAATCCATATACAAAACCCCAAGTGGTTAGGATTATATAAAAAATACTGTTATCTTCCTCCTCAACCTCGGGTTTAAAAACTAACAACGGGTGCCTCTGTAGCATCATTCGTGCTTTACGGGTGAGTCCGATACTGAAAGCAACAATGCTATAGGGGACCTAGCCCCTCACTTTTTTACCTCAATAACCGTATGAGAGATTCAGATAGTCCACTAATTTTTCAATGGATTCTCTATTCGAGTAAACCTATCTTTAAAAGTTGCCAAGTAAATGATCACATCTGCAAATGCTTCTACACACCAAACTTCTGCAAAAGGAAAATATGAACATTATCCACTCAGAAGACCCAGACATACTGGAATCAAAAAACACGAAGATATTTACACCTTCACGCATTTTCGGCGTGATGTCATTTTTTACTTTTATCTTAATTTTTTCGAACTCGTTTGAATTCCTTGAGAAGGAAAATATTCCGGCCTTTATTTTTGTTCAAGTTTTTGGAGCCATCTTTGCGATTACTGGGACAATATTGCTTTTCGGACAAAATGGATTCATTCTGGACCGTCGCCGACAAAAAGCAGTTGATTGGATGGGAATATTTGGATTCGAAAAAAAAGAAGAATATTCACTGGAAAATTATGATGCTATTTTAATCGGCAAAGAACCGCGAAGCACTACAACAGGAACCCGAATGTTTTACACTTTAATGTTAAAGGGTAAGGTCGATATCGAGAATCTGGGAATCTATTTATACCGTGATTATGAGGAAGCTTTAAAATATGGCGATCTGTTATCTAAATTTCTAAACATGGAAATTGTGAATACAACTAGTTAAAAGACGAGTTTCCACACCTAGATTCCAGGAGTATCACCGACAAGATAATAAAATTACCTCTCTGAAAATCAGATAATCGCCTCCTCCTACCGCATAAAGGGGCTATAACATACAAGGGCGCATGCACGAATATTCGGTATAGAAAAGTGGAAACAGTAGGTTGATTTTTAATATTAAAACAGGTTACAAACCTGGTAAACTGTTATCACATAACAAACAATATTTTGGAGAAAAGAAGTTGGTAATGGATCATTTTATCTCATCTTCGAGCTTGATCCTTAAAGCCCAAACCGCAACGTCACGGAACCAATTTTAATCACATCGCCATCATATAGTTTTTTACTACCATTGATCTTGACGCCATTCACCGTTGGTTTCGCAATACCTTTATTATACATTAAATGATACCCACCCTGCTTCACCAAAACTAACGCTGCGTTTTCACCAACCAAAATACCCTTCGCCACTATATCACATGCATTACCCGTACCTATGCTTAGTACATTTTTATCAATCGGAACCTCGCCACTCCCACCGCTCAAATATACCAACACAGCTTTTCCTGAAGCCACTTCTCCATTGCCCTTGTGCAACATTTCCTTATACTTTCTAGTATCTAACACCTTAGTATCATCGACAGTTAAGAAAGGATCAGCAGACGGTTGGTATAATTTCGTTGAAGCATAACCTCCCTCTTTTTCAAACACCAGCTCGTGTCGGCCGACAACTATAACATCACCCGCCTGCAAGCTATGACGTTTTATCTTTTTATCATTTACAAATGTACCATTCTTACTATTACCATCCAGTACAACAAAGTCCGCACCTTCCCTAACCACCAAGGCGTGATGGGTGGAAACCGCCACGTTATCAAAAATTATTTTATTATCTGCCCCGCGGCCTATTTCAGTTTTTTCATCCTTCAATTGATATTTGTACAATACCTTCTTTTTAAACTTAACAATCAGCAATGGTACTTTATCTTCAACGGTCGGCACCGGAGCAACACTTTCTTTTTCTTTTTCTGCTTTCGAAGCATTAACAAACTGATCAAGCTCATCCAAGACCATAGTGATTCCCCCAGGCGAATTCACTTTTTTCTCTTGAGTTTCCAACTGCTCATCGAAAACAAGTTCATGCCCCCCAATGGATACCACGTCCTCATGACAAAGGCGGTGAGCTTTAATTGTCTTACCCGCAACACATGTACCATTCCTACTTCCAACATCTTTTATGATAAAGCCGTCATGATCGGAAGTTATCATGGCGTGTCTTGCGGAGACTGCTTTGCTGCTAATAACAATATCACAAACCGCAGATCTTCCTATATGCAATTCCATTCCATCTTGCAACTGATAGGTACCTAACATCTTACGATTAAATCTAAGAGTAAGCGCGGCCATCCTATACCCCTTAAGTTAACATCAGTAATAATATTCGTTCATTTAACAGTAGCATTTACTAACTGATAAAACAGTTAATAATGCTAGTTACAATCTGGTATAAAAAACATAATTAGTCAACGAAAAATCAATTATAAACGCAGGGCAATAGCAGTCAAAACGAGAATTGAACCCAAGTACCTATCTCTTCAAATCTAAAAAGAAAGAGCTGAATAGTAAAGATTATAATAACTGTAAACGTTCACTAACATTAAGCCGGCAAGCCATCAAACCGGATTAATATAGGATTAACTATAGCTCACCGATCTGCTTGCACACCTGCGCAGCACTAGCAAACGTTTTCCAGTTCGATGTTATTGTTTTTTTTCTTTACAACCCGGTAATCGGTTACCTCAGATATTTACCTGATGCCTACAGGAATCGTCCCAATTACCGTCAAACTAAAGAGAGCAAATTATATATATACCATATAATTTTGAATAATAGCAAAAGGGCGATCACAAGGATCGCCCCTACGCACGCTCGCAGCCTTTAGTTATATATGACTAAAGGATTAACGCACTAAACCTATAAACATAAGTAATGTTATTTCATAATATTTCCCTAATATTTTTATATTTGACTAATATTTTTCACTTTCAAACCTTGACCAGACGGCTATGGACCATAGCCTTCTTCCTATATTCAACCATACTGAGATACCATATCATTCCAAAAATTTGGAAAAACTACTCATCATCAGGAAGCGTAGGCGTTATTGATTCTAGATTATTTATGGGGTAGGTAACTTGAGTTGTGTCATCTGTAACGAAATTATTTGTGATAGAAACTGTATCGTTTACCACTGATGTTGATTGATTGCTTGAAACCATGACCCAAATCACTGGCATGCCATCCACATCAACATCGGGATAAAAAATGTATTTTCTTCTTTTCTCCAATGTATAAGAGAATGAACCAGTATAGTTTCCACAAGCTGGCGAAGTAAGAGTCCAGGTAAAATATTTAAGACCAAATTTAGTTACGGCATAACCTTGCGAAGTTGGCGTGCCCGTACAGCCAGTAATTGACGTAGACTTACTAAGTGAATCATTATTTAGTGTAAAAATGACAGAAGAGTTTTCGCAACAAACGCCTGTAGTCACCCCCCAGTAACTATTACTAGCTGCAGCGAGAATAGGTGCCATAATTAAATGCACGGGATAGAAACTAGGAGGAGGCAAACTAAGTCCATTAATGGCAGCCCCTATATTTATCCGGGGCTTGGTAATAGTAACTTTGCTATCAGTTAGACTATTGCCGTAGTAGACAAGATAGTTTTTCACTTCAGAAGGACTAAGGTATGAGCCCTTATTTATTTTTGCTGCCTGCTGCAGCACTGCTGCTGCTCCAGCAGCATAGGGACAAGCCGCAGAAGTACCACCAAAAGAATCAGTGTAATCCCCTGTAGAGTAACCATCTGCCCCAGTAATATCTGCGGTGTAGGCCTGATTAGCCGGTGCAAACATAGTGAGAAAGGACGCACTATTAGAATAAGAGGTCACCATATCTGCCGCAGTGGAATCGGTTGCATAATAACCGGTGGGGCAACCACCTGTAGCAGTTTTTGAAGCACATGAGCTTGCGTTAACACATGGATTATAACTGCCAAAAGCACTATCATAAACTGCGCCTACCGAATTAACATAAGAAATACAAGCTGGCCAGCCCATAGAGTCACAATAACCATCATTACCAGAAGATACAAAGAGCGTTATCCCCCCTGCTACTGCATTAGCGGCGGCTGTGGTCATGGATGCAGAAGCAGTATCACAGAAAGAGGTATATCTACCTCCCCCAAAGCTGGTACTAATGATCATAATTGGATTAGAAGGGTCATCGTTTTGATGGGTGAGACACCATTCCCAACCTGCAATCATTGCCGATGAAGTGGCACTTCCATCGATGCCAGATGAAATTTTTATGGCATATAGTTTTGCTCCCGGTGCCACACCACCAATATAATCTCCAACCGTACCCAAATCCCCAGCAGCGATAGCTCCGCAAGCGGTACCGTGGGCATTACCACCAGCCAAGGGTCTTGGATCTCCGTCATTATCCCCTGTGTCATAGCCACCAATAACTTTGCTATTGAAAATACCGGTATTATCATTACCCAAACGTGGATGGGCTGTGTCAATACCGGTATCACAGATGGCAATGCTTATTCCAGAACCATCATAGGTAGAACGTGTTGTAATGCCATTTATAAGAGAACCCCCCTGACTTAAATGGGGCAGCAAGACCCGATCTTCTTCAATTAGTATTACCTCAGGTAAATCGAGAAGTTGCTCTAATCCTTTTTCAGTTACCTCAGCTGCAAATCCGAATTGATAAGAAAATTTTCGTTTAATTATAATATCTGCTGAGGAAAGTTGAGCAGCCATACGGTTTACTTTACCTGTGACTATTTTGCGAAGCTCTTGTTTTATTTCTTTGTTTTCAAGATCATAATAGGTAGGAGCCCCTGCTCTTCTAAATTGGGCTGGTATATCTTTACGCTGTCGAAACTTGTTGGCTAGCTCCTTTGCAGACTGTGTTGGCTTAATATTAATTATTATATTTGTTGTCGTTTTGTTATCTCTAAAACCTGCAAAAATACGGGCAGGATCATTTAACTTAGGGTGAACCTCAAAGCCTAAAGGCACACTCTGGGCTTGAACAGAAAATAATCCTGTGAAAATGGTCGATACAAGAATCAGTGCCCCGAAAACACCCTTGAATACAATATTCATACCTAGTCTCCAACAATCAAGCCCTAAAAGCCTTTTACCTTCCACCTAGATACAGTATCCCTCAGGCAATTATAATTATCAACTTAAACAATTTTCATTTAAATTTTAAGTTACAGGACTCACCCACTGACGACACAAAAACCTTACCTTCCTGCTTTGACCCAATACCCAAAAAGGATTGCAAAATATCCATTACTGACTTATTTGCTTGGTCGTCACACAATATTTCCAGGTCAACCCCAGGTGATACGAACATTTCCATCTTGATCATTATTGTATTCCTAAAAGAAGATTATTTACGGAGGATGCTATATCAGGATCAACAACTCCTTGATTAGAGGACGACACATAATATGTATCATTTATATCCTTTCCTATTTTCGTTAGCCTAGCCAATACGATATCTAGTTCATGGGCAAGAAGAACTTCTTGAACCATCAAACGAAACCCAGAATCACTGTCTACTGTACGAATACGAATTGCCAATAAATTATTCTTAACCTCTGATGACACATCTAATTGTTTTAGCGACACATTGCGGCTAACTTTCGTATACCGACTTTTCTCCACTGAGGCCGACAACAATTCCAGTTGCATTTGATTCTTTATCTCCCCAAGTACCTCACCATTCACCTCATTAATCGTAAAAGTACAATAATCAAATTCGTTTTGACGATATTTCCTTGCATTCGCTATGCTTACATTATACAGTCCAAGCACGCCAAAAACCTTCCATAAAAATAGAATATTGCTATAAGCTCTTAAAGTAATCCGCATCTTTCCCCCTTGCGGACCAACGACCTTCCATTCCAGCGCATGAACATCCGCACCACTCACCACTTTTGAGGGAATCTCTTGACAAACCTGGTCTGAATCTTCAGTCACCCTGATCCCTTCTATATCAGAAATATACTCGAGATAATTAAGCGTACAAGGATACACGTTTACATCAAGAACAGCAGCTATACTCGAAAGTTTATCTAATAATAACTCACAAGTGCCAGCAATAAATGCATCTACACGTATCACGTCAGATAAATACTGTTTACCACTTGCACACTCAACGTTAACCCCCTGATTCTCTTTTAAAAAAACTCTACGACGCCTCAGCTTGTAATAACCCACCATTTCCACTTCTTCCTTAGCTAAAAAGGATAAGCTTTTCAGCTCATCTGCTAAGGCATGAATTTCAAATTTATATATTTGTTTTTCTTGTTCCACTATATTCCTGTTCCCCTGTTTACCAAATTATCCCTCTGAAAATTTACCGAATAACCAACAACTAACAATACAAACCCCATGCCAACATCACAACCTACTGAATTACCATTACTTCTAGTTCATTTACATTATTTAACATCAAACATAACCTTCCAATAAGTTACATTCATGACATTTATTAATTTAAAATTTCATATTTATGTATCAAAACTGATTATTGTTTTAATACTATCTATCTCTGTTATTAACACATGATCTCCTCTTGTCAGGGGGATGCTACTATAAGTAGCTATTCCACAAGCAGTTCCACAGATCGTTCTTATCTTCCTTTGTTTCCAACTTGATAGAGTGAAATTAATGAATCGCTTTCGAACTTGTGGATAAACGAAAATGAGTGATAATGCTGCGTACGGAGCGGGCCGACTTTTTTAATGGTGCGTAAAACGCACCCTACGTACGCACGCATCATTTCGACATATATGACTAAATGATAAACGCACTAAACTTAGAAACATTGTGATGCTATTCAACGGTTTCGCCTTGATCTAATATTATATTTTCCAACTTTTAGGCCTTAGCCTTACGGCTATGAGAGAGAGAGAGAGAGGGGGGGGGAGGAATGGGCATAACCGTGAAGCTAAGGAGAACAACTAACTATTACACGTAAGCATCGGAAAAAATGAAAAAAGGGCGATCACAAGGATCGCCCCTACGCACACCTGCAGCATTTTAGTATATATGACAAAATAATTAACGCACTAAACATCTAAATATTAAATATATTATTCATTGGGTTCACCTTAATATAATAAAATATGTTTATTATACCTTCAAGACTTAGCCTTATAGCTATGAAGCAAATTCCAATCCCCGTAATGAATTATAATGCCAGCTAGTTAAACAACGACAGCTTACATCTTAAGAGACAGCTAAATAACAATTAAAAAAAGCTTTTAGGCCAATTCCACTCGATTACGGCCACCATCCTTAGCCCTATAAAGAGCATCATCAACATTCTTAAAAAACTCATCCGCATTAAGCTGAAAGGCCGAACTCACAACCACCCCTACTCCCATGGAGATTGTGACATAAGGGCTAACACTATTACCCTTATGCTCCACCCGCTGCGCCTCAAGATTCCGCCGATACTTTTCAGCAAAACGAAAAACCGCATCTTCGTTCATATCCACGACAATAATGCCGAACTCTTCACCACCCAACCGAAAGCCAAAATCAGTGGGCCGCTGAAAATATTGCTTGAGACTTGTCCCAATCATGGACAGAACCTTATCCCCCTTCTGGTGACCATACATGTCGTTGTACTGCTTAAAATGATCCACATCAAACATGATAAAGCCCAGACTGGTACCTTCCCGCCTTATCCGTTTGAGCTCCTGCTCCAGAATGGTATTAAAATGACGCCGGTTATATAAACCAGTTAGAGCATCGGTAACAGCAAGCTTCTCGATCTTTTTCTTATCAGTAATATCCTGATGAATAGCAGTGTAGCCTGTAACTTCTCCCGTATCATCAAAGGTGGGCGAAATAGAGAGTTCAACCCAGTATGAGCTTCCATCCTTGGCCTTATTCTTAATACTGCCCCGCCAGATTGCCCCGCCCTTAATTGATGTCCATAACTCTTCATAAAGACTGTCCGGCATATCCTGGTGACGCACAATTCGATGATTTTGACCAAGCAATTCCTCCCGACCATAACCATTTACCTTACAAAAAGCGTTACTTACATAAGTAATCTTTCCCTCCAGATCAGTGACCGAGATAATAACATTTTCATCAACAATGGCGATATACTGATCAAGATCCCTCTGGGCCTGTCGCAACTGGGTGACATCCTGCACCGTACCCAACATGAATAACGGTTGCCCATCCGCATCACGCCTGATCTCGCCAAGCTCCCTAACAAACCGAATGGACCCATCCGGCCGAATCACCCTATGACCCACACCATAAGGCTTGATATCGTCCAGAGCCACCTGCACCGCATCGGCCACCAGCTTTCGATCATCAGGGTACACCGCCTCCAAAAATGCCTCGTAAGTCGCCGCAAACTGTTGCGGTTTCAAACCGAATATACGATATATTTCATCCGACCAATCCAAGGTATTGTTTACAATATCCCATTCCCAACTCCCGATATGCGCAATTTCCTGGGCCCGATCCAGCATTTTACCGGTTCTAGCCAACTCCTTGGTACGACCTGCCACCAGGAGCTCCATGGAAAAACTATACTCCTCAATATCCTGGGCCATATTATTAAAGGTCTTCGCCAGGATACCCATCTCATGATTTGAATTAACCTCGGCCCGGGCTTTAAAATTTCCGGCCGCAAAGGCATTCACCGTTGCAGTTAACTTATTTATCGGCTTAGTAATCTCCTGGGTGGCCAAAATGATACCGCTTACCACCAGCAAGATGACAACCAACAGTAAACCAGCGGCCAACTTATCCTGTCGATAAATAGCGGCAAAAACCTCATCGCGATCAATCTTCACAACCAACCCCCAATCCAAGGATGGGACATAATCCCAGGCCGCCAAAATATCCCGGCCACGATAATCAGTAGTCAACCCAGCCCCCTTTTGTCCTCGAACCGCCTGATGGATGGGAATAGCTACTCCCTCATCAAATACAAGACCTTTCTCAAGAGCCTCCGGTCGGTTCCGCAATGGCCCAGCGGCAACCACAACACCATCTGCCCTCCGCCGTCCGGCAAGCAACTCGCCGCTTTTTCCTAGACCCACATAATCGGTAAACATATAAAACAACCGATCATCATTAAGCTGAATAGCCACCGCCCCCAACACTCGATTATCGCCCAACACCGGGGCGGCAATAAAGGCGGCCGACTTCTCGGATGGCGGATAATAAGTAAATTGTGATATCTCACTGTCGAGCAGGGTAATCGCCTTATCAAAAACCCAAGCCAGACCGCTTTCCCGGTAAGGACCTTGCCTAAGATTGGTCCCCAAATCCTTTTCATGAGCCAGGGTATAAACGATATCCCCAGACTTATTAATCAAAAATATATCATAATACCCATAACGACGCTGGACATCTTCAAGAAATGGCTGAACCGCGCCAGCCAATTCCTGCAAACAGGAGGACTCAATACCATGCTCGGCAAAATGGAGGGAGGCTTCTTGTAAAGCATTAACCAGCACAGGTACCCTAGCCATGGTCCTAACGCTCTGCTTACCATCATCGACATAAAGCTCAATACGTTCGATCTTCTCATGAATAATGTCTCTGAGATGATTGGTCGACTCTACTATAATCTGGTTACGGTTGTTGTTCCTAGAAATGGTGGCAATAACAGACAATGGCAATAGAGCAATAACTAGAAACCAAATTCCGATTTCCCAAGCTATTCTTCCCCTTAAAATATTCATCAGTGCTCTACCCCTTGCGGGTTCTGCCAATTATTGCCCCATTGCTTGTAAAGCTGATTCTCCATATCCTGCCAGATATTTACATTTCGGTAAAAAGGATAAGGTTCGGGCTTAATCAATTTCTGAGAATCCCATATTATATCAAACAAACCCTGATAGTTAATGCGTCCAATCCTGACCGACTTCCAGGCGTGATGATTATGGTCGTCGATATAGATAATGCCACCAGGACCGTTGCGTCCCTGTCGGCCAAAAGCATTGCACACAACCGTAGGATCAACGCTACCAGACTCTTGAGCTGCTTGAGCCCACAACATAACACCGTCATAAGCCGACACCATAGCATCGGTCACCCGACGCTCATTACCAAATCGATCAGTAAAAAGGTTTATAAAATCGTTATTTTCTATTCCAGGCAGAGTCTGAAAATAACTACCGGCTACATAATGACCGACCAGGAATTCTATACCCAACCGATCCGACAGCACCTGCAACTCGGTTTCAGCTATACTAAAAGAAAAGACGGGAATATCAGCAGCGCTGATCCCATGTTTCTTCAAAGCTGCAAAAAAAGCGAAATTGCTATCACCATTTAAGGTATTAAAAATAACTGCCGGCCGAGTAGTTTCGATTTCCTCTATAATGTAATCAAATTCTGAGGAGCCCAGGAGTACATAGCGCTCCCCAACCACCGAACCATCGACAAAGTCTGCCATATCTCGAATCAGGGTATTAGCCATATGGGGAAAGATATAATCAGAACCCAATAGAAAAAATCGATTACCGATATTATCCATGGCCCATTTAACAGCAGGCTTGATCTGTTGATTAGGGACCAGACCGGTATAAATAATAGAAGGTGAACTTTCGACCCCTTCATACTGGACTGGATAAATAAGCAAATGGTTGGCCTCTTCGACCACTTTTTTAACCTCTTTTCGACTAGCCGAGGTCCAGCAGCCAAACAGAGCCACCACCCGCTCCCGGTCAATCAAGCGTTGGGCCTGCCGTGAAAACTCAGCGGGATCAGAACCGCCGTCAGCCACTATTGCCTCAACCTTTCTCCCCAGGACACCACCCTGTAAATTAAGTTGGTCAATGGCCAACAGGGTCGCATCAATCACAGACTGCTCACTAACGGCCATGGTCCCAGTCTGGGAATGTAAAACCCCTATCTGGACCGGAGGCAGAGCCACCTCTTTTTTGAATGACAACAACATGATAGCTAAGAAGAAAACTACCCAGGTTATAATAATAGCTCTTTTCACTACTCACTCATCTTGTTTGGGTGATAAGAAATCACTTTCTGCCAGGCCAGCTGTGAGGGAAAAAGTACGGGTAAACGAAAAAAAACAGGATGTATTTTCAAAAGACTATCGCCTTTGCCGACGATAGTCTTTTACTATCCACCTTAAAAAACTCTACCACTTGCCGTAGTACATGTCAAAACACTCATAGACTACGGCAAATATCGCAAAAATACTAATAAAACAAGTAATTACAAGTTATACATTTTCAACTTAACGCTTAAACCCCTTACCGCACAGGGCGATCAAGCTCAGGGTAGCTACAGACACATATGAAAATTTGTACAAGGAAGCCTATCACCCAAGAATAAAGTGTTAATCTAATATGATACACGATTCTTTAAAACCTGACCATCCGTCATCAAAAATTTCTTTCCGCAGCGATTGCTCAGCAATTGGCGGCTGATTTTTGCGTGCAGAAACGCGTGGTCCTGCTCGTATCGGTGATACACGTTAGCTCTCTACTTTCCACTGGTTCAGGTGCTCTAGGATTTGCCAGATAACCAGTTTTTCGTTGCTGAAACTAATAATCTTCATCTCCCTTTACACTTCGGATATCTTAATGGATCAAGCTCCCAAACCTTTTTGATACACTCTCGCAATGTTGAGGGAGGGATTTTTCACGACTTGTAAGTGGATAGATCTATAATTTCGAATTAGTCATCTACACTTTCCACATTCTCCTTCGCCAGCTCCTGTTTCTCTCGCTTTTCACGCATTGCTTAAATACCATCCAAAGTACCTAACAAGCTGAAAACGTTAATTCGGGATATGCTAGGTTATGACAGCAACAAACTTTTATGCAATAAATATTTCGAAATTCTTTATATTTTTACCGTGAGTCTTTCGGGGGCAGTAGCATGCCAATATGCTAAGGGTCGCGGAAAATAATAAAAATCCCAAAATGGCGCAAAATTTTTAGTCGTCTTCAAGAAGAGGTAACGATATAGAGTTTTTGCGGCGCGGAGCGGTAGCGGAGCCGCTGCAAAAACTGTGTTGAACTAAATCCGCCTTCGCGGTAGCTGGACTGCTTTCTTTTGAGGGAGTTTTATCTAAAAATATACGCTCCCCTTGAATAAATACATGGGGAGGTTGAAGAGGAGGCAAGGAAAAAGGGGTATTTTTCATGGCTGGTTTGATTAAATTTAGCTTGCTATTTTGAAGAATTATTCTCAATAAGCGATGAATTGCTGAAGTTGAGCTAGTTTTGACGCATTTCTCCTGCTCAATCGGGTTACTGGAAACACAAAACAATTACCTATCTTAATGAAATATAGGTATTTCATAATTAGTCTTTCGCAAGATCCGTAATTGAATTATTTATGAGCGTATCGCGTAACAAACAAATAACCTAGTCAATGGTAAGTAGTCAAAGTTTATCAAATCAGACAGTTACAAACCATTTGACCAGGTACAGTCAATGTGTTGACAGCGATCACTACCTGTCGGCATTTTACTGGTAAAGATAAATAAATAACTGCAAGCAAAAAACTACCTCAAAAGCATCAATCAATTCAACGTAATGCTAATGTGGGCAGAACTCTTACCATTCAACCCCGGCAATACGGTATAGGTCCCTGGACCAAGGGTTTTACCGATGATACTGCCCCTACCTTTTCCACCGCAAAGAACCGAAGAGGCCGTCCGGTTCTGTGGCGTTACAGCTGCCCAAATACAATACTCCTCAGCGCTTCCATCTACAGCTGTAATTGTTGCAGACTGAGTTAAAACAATTCTATTACTTTCTGTTCTGGCATTTTTTGCATGCCCACTTCCTGCTATCTGCTTCCCAGTTAATACATAATCTCCAGCTAAAGCAAAATTACTTACCGCAAAAAAGCAACCAATTGATACCATAACCATAATAAAACGTTTCATAACATCCTCCTTAAAATAAAAAATTACTATATAGGTAACGGTTGAACATCAATCCGCAACAAAGAATAAATGACAATCACAACAGAAGAAAGACGTTAGTAAAATGATAACTAAACAGAGTAACCTGTCTTCTTAACCGTCTCCTTTATCATGACAACAATTAGATAACAACACTATGCGCCTGCTACTTCATCTTAAAGAAAACATAAAATTCTAAACAGATAAACACAAACTCCTATTTTGAGATATTTAACACCCCCTCGACACCAGCTTAATAGTTCTATTTTATTACAATAAATTAAGATACTTTTGCATTTCATCTTTCATATTTTCAGGTACGTACTTCAAAATTAAAGCTATAATTTCCACCTTTGCCTTTACACGTATATTTCCTGATATTATAATAGCATTCTCGTCAACAGAATAAAGGAATAGTACTTTAAACGAATTTCGACGACCTGAAAACTCTACATCATCCATAAGTTCCATCCTACTCAGTTCATCCCAGGCCATAAACGACTGCAAAAACAGATCTGAATCCAAAACTCCCTGCTCAGTCACCAAAACACCCCGAGCAGACTGCCAAGAAACAACAACCGGCATTATCAAAAGAAGGGGTATATAGCAAAAAACACCAAGAATCCCTTCCTCTCCCATAATAGAAATGGTGCCGTATTTTCCAGCCAGAAAATAGTCCATTCCCATGAATCCAAGGATAGCAAGGATAATGATCATGATAATATCCAGAATACAAACCACTTTATTAGGCATCAACTTAACCCCTACCACAGAGCGATAAAGCTTGGTCATTACAAGGAAACCGATAACCAAAAGAAAAATACCGGTGATAATGTATTGATTTTGTAAACCGGGAATCTCCTCCTCTCGATGCTGATAATCTGTTTTAACGATAGCGGTGTAGAGATGACCGCCAAAGATAAAATTGGTTTCCGATTTATATATACCCAAAGCGGAACCAATAAATCCTTCCCACTCCTGAAGTGAAATATTTATTGGTTCATAGCGCAAGCGAATACAATCATGGTCCGGACGTTGATCAATTTCCAATAAGATTTCCTCAATCTCCGGGTGCTGCTTCAGCTGGGCTGGGCCAATCACAGGATATTTTTCAGCCATACCGACAGCCCCCAGTTCCTCCAACCCTACCTTAAACCATGAGTCAGCTACAGGGGAGGAAGTCTCTTCCTTAACCCTTACAGCATAAACAACATTGTTTTCCACAAAACACAGCCAGTCCTGCTTACCCTTAAAAATTCTTTCCTGAATTTCCTTCCAATTGGAGTATGGGAACAAAGAATTGCCTTTGAGCAATCGCAAGTCAATTGCATATTCGGGACCGATCTGGACGGCAGTACTTCCGCAAAATTCTTCATAGTGCTGAACAGATAGTTCCTTTATCGGCTTATCATGTCGCACAAAAAATAGAAATTCACCGTTAGAATCTATGACTTTGGTGGTTTTAAGGGACCCTGAAAGAAAAATAATAGCGAAGGAAAGACAAAAATAGACGAGGAACCGCAAGGGTAAGATAATAAGCGATTTGCCTTTTGTTATATTCATTTTTTAATAAATAGTTAAATATAAACGCCACGAGTCAAATATAGCCGAACTAACAAATGTCCAAGTATAAACTATTGACCCATGTTGAAATTAGAAAAATGTATTATTTTATTATACTGCCTACCTTTTAGACTGCAAATTTAAGATTAATTATCCCTAAAAACAGTTTATTGTCAAATTACCAACAAAAACAAAACTACCCGCTAATTTGCATTGGCAATACCGGATATACCCATCTTTCTCCTCAGATGACTGGTGACACAATACAAATGCTGGAAAGTGTATTGGGTCGACCATCTCTTAATCAAACCCATTTGATTGCAGAAAAAGAATCCAGGTTCCGGCATATGCACCGTTGTGAGTGAATACCCCTTCTATATGGTTGTCTTTGATTGTACCGGTGTAGATCTGTTTACATGGCTGGTTATATCCCTGCCCCCTACAGTCTCGTTCAAGGCTCAAGGTATCACCTTTAAAAGTACCAATCATAGGATCCAGGCGTGGACCTGGGCAACAGGTCCATTGTGACTCACCATGGACCGTGGAATTGTTACCGGTTAAAGTCCAGGTTGAGGAATACATTCGGTTCCCGGTTCGGACATCGACCCTATAAACACCACTGGTGAAGTGATAGACCTGGTTACCTGGGATCGTCACACTATCATTACTACCGCCATTAACAGCACCATTATCACCGCCAAAGGTTAATTCCAGCACCGGATGTTTGGCCGTGTCGGCATGCTCCCTGGAAATGAAACCATACATGGATTCACCGCTCCTGGTTGGTGAATTACCAGATATTTTTACAACCAAACCATGGTTCGGTTCACCAGCGAGCCATTGCCTGACCAAAGGGGTAATATCAAATTCAAGCCAATTTTTGGTACTCGATCCCGGATTAACGCTTGTTATGGCCTCACCCGCGAAAGACGGCTGTTGCACCCAACTAAGCTCACCGGATGCGGCATCTTTTTCTACCTGGCCTGAATGATAGGTATCCAACCCCTCCAGCCAAGAACCGGTTACCTTATAGACCGCGAGGTCCAAAAGATTTGCTCCCGCCAAGTGATATTGATACAATTTAAGGGTGGCCCGTTGTAAGCGTGCCGGATCTGCTTGGGGAATCTCAAACTTGAGAAAGCTTCGCTTCTCCCCACCAGAGGGGTGGCGGCCAGTTCCCAAGGTGGTTTGTTTCCCTATATTTGCCCGGTGCCAATTGCGATAGGAATATGCATACACCCCGGCATCAGCAACCGGAGAAAGTTGCATCCTTTGCGGGATAATTGTTCCGGTACCAGATTGCTGCGCCCCCGGTCCATTTCCATTATCATTTTTTGGGGGAGGCTCATTCTCCTTGCCCTGCTCTGCCTTTTCGTAGGCATCCTTAAATTTTTTATACTGCTTATATGCTTCCTGCGCTGCCGGTGTATCCCCCTGACCGTGAGACATTAAATAGGTGAGCTTATTATAAGCAGCTATATATTGAGAATACAAAGTAGCCGTATCCGTGGTCCCTTGACCGTTTTGCGGCGGCTGATTACCACCGGTAACATCCGGATCACCAGCTCCACCACCGGTATGCGGCGGATCATCATCCTTCTCCTCATCATCCTGCCACACACGAACCCGATGGATTGTTTTTTTACCGCCCTCAAGGACGATATGCCCGTATCTGGGTTCAGTCTCCAAATACATGCCTACCACATCAACAATATACTTGCCAGCTGCCAGCTTATGCGGTCCAAACCCTTCAATGATCAAGTTACCTCGTTGATCGGTGATCCGAACCCGTAGTTGCGATTGTTTAATTCCCGGTGCTAGATCAAGAACCACTTGCAGTTCGGACATCACCCCCTCAGACGGAGGATCAGAAGTATCCCAAGCCGCGTTGATAGCTGCGTCCAAGTCGCATCCCAATTGATCATGGGTACACAAGCCAAATTTTGTCCCGGTGGGAGACGCTTGCAAGCTCAGCGGCTGCAGCAAAAAGTCAACACGTTGCTGCAAGCTTGCCTGATCAGCACCGCCACCCTGGGCGAGACGGGTGAGTTCATCCACCAGGTCACACTGTTCATCAATGCGCTTTTGATTTTCCCGCCGCACTCGGACCAGATCGCGCAGCACCTCTTCGGCCACCTTGAAATCCACCAGTCCTCCTCGGGTAACGGAAAAACAAATTTCACGTCCTGGGGAAGTAGAGCAATTATAAACCAAACCAGAACCTGCGGGAGGAGGAAAGAGATAAGCCATTTGGCGCGCTTTTTCCCGGTTCAGGGTGCTAAAACAAAGCGCGGGATTGTAATCAGCACATTGAGGATAAGATGATTCAAGCGACTTGAAAGCCTGATCAAGCAACTGCCGGGCTGAATCGCGATTTTGCACAACCCGAGCAGCTGTCACCACCATACTATTATCGCCCATTATTTCACCCAAGCGACGCAAACGCTCAGCCGAGCTATCCAATGAAAAATGAACCTTATGGGTTAACAGCCCCAGGTCTTCAGTGAAATGGGACACGGCCGTACGCCTTACCATTAAACGCTCATAACTTGTCCGAATTGTAGACAATCGTCCTTCAACCTTGACCTTACCCACTTCTCCCCTGGTTATGGCACATGCCAGCTCGGAATAGGAATCCAGCGCCTGCCGATTCGCCTTTTCCTGAAAAGAATCGGACCCGGCACGATCTAAAGCCTTTCGTAAAGCGGCAGCGGTCACGCCAATTTGACCATCAATGGTCTCCAGCCACTGTTGCAAGGCCTGGGCCTCGTCACCCACCCCGGCGGCAAGAGCGGTACCGGCCAAATTCCGCCGTAAACCGGACTCAAGCTCGTCCTGATATTCCGTATCAATTGGTTGCTGAGGATAAACCGCCTGCCTGGCAATGGCTCGCTCCAATACACCCTCTGCATCCTCTAATTTGGCCAGATCACGAAATGAAAAAACACTGTTTACATGCTCCTCAGCAACACTGCGAACCACGTCCGACCCAATGGGATCACAACCATGGTACGATAAAAGCCTACTGGAATACCCGTGCGACCGCCGCAATTCCTCACCTTCCCAAAACGCCAATCGATTATTGCTTTGACACATATAGGATGCTTCTTTCCGGATTTGGGCCATATGGAGCTCAACGCGCCGATCACGCCACGCCTTATCCAACTCAATCATTTGGACAATATTTTCTTTGATACTCTGAAAGGTCTCAGCACGTCCCTGGGATGCCGCCCTATTTAACAACGCAAAACAATCAAGATAGGAAGTACATGTTCCCAACGGGGTATCGATTTTCGAATATGCTCCAGTTTGACCAGCTACTAACTGTTGATCTCTATCCAAAAAATCGAAGTAGATCTCCTCCAATCCCTTTTTAGCTTTATTTTCTTTATCAAAGATACTCTTCAATAATTTATTTGAATTTTCAGTAAGTTCTCGAAGTTGCTTACCCGCCCGCTCAATAGCTTCAGGTTTAGGATCGGACAGTTGACGCCAAATATCCATATCCCGTCCTGCATGAGCTCTCGCAGATCTGATGAGCTTGCTACCGTGTTCAGCAAAAAACTCACCAGCAACAGTTGCACCATGGGCTCTTTCCATCATATTACGATATACGGAGCCATCCCAATTACCATGCTGCTCAATGGCTTTTTCCTGCTGGGCAAGGTCTTCTTCAATCTCATCGGCCGTTCTCACCCCGCCGTCGCGTGGTTTGGGCCTACCCGGTTTAGCGGCTGCAATGGGTGTTTTCTTCGCATTGCGCACTAATTTTATTTGGGCCATAAGAGCTTTACGCTCCCCGAAATACCAGGAGTCAAGCTTGGGGGCGCATTTTGTGTCACCGGCGTTGGAACATTCAGACGCTTCCCGCACCCATTTCATATAGGTGGTTACCTGGGGTCGCATCTGCTCGACCAAGGTCAGGCCATCATAAATGGTCACAAATTTCCAAAACAGATCCGAGGCAAATGCCGGGGCGGCAAAAATCACCTTGGCATTACTTTTTGCAGTCTCTTCGGCCTGTTCCTTTATGGTTTTATCCAAAGCCTCTTTTGATTTACCGACCAATTTGTCACCACTCAACTGCTCAAGGATTTTCTTTTCCATGAACTCGGCCAGCTTCTCTTCCCCCTTGCTGTTGAGACTTTCCACGCCTTTTTCAACCAGTTCCTGAAAATCGCTTTTCTTAAGATCAACAATCACATAATCATTCCAAAGACTTGCAGCTATCTTGTCGGTGACCTGCAACTCACTCTTCGCGGTGTCGATAAAGTTTTTCTTCCAGGTTTTCTCTATGGCTTCCAGGGCAAAATTCCTGAGCATTCCTTGAAAATCTTTACATTTATTCCAATCAAGTTCGCCAAAGCATTCATATAAGGGCTTAAAAACCGCTTTCCAATTAATATTTTGGGCTATATATCTGACATCATCATAGATCTCATCAAGATAAATTTGGGTGAAACTCGATATGGTCAAGGCATCATGGGACTCATAACTTGACAAAATGGCTATCAGCTCCTGTCGCTTGGCTCGCCAATATTCCAACTCTGCGGCAACCTTAGCATCTTGAGTAACTGCCTTGCCCCTGGCCCGGTTAACCTCAACCACCCTTTTTTGAGTACGCTTCCGTAGCAATGGATAGTTTTCCTTGGCAATATCCTGGTAGTTACGGCGAAAGCCATCAACCCGCCGACTGAGTTCTTGGGTCATTTTCCGTTCAAATTCCATCCGTTGCTGCAACTCCTGATCAGCACCTGCCGACAAAGCTGGAATAAAAAAAACGAAAAGACAGATAATGACAACACGTCCCACTAAAGAACAGGGATTAAACCGATGAAAAATAGTACTCATAAACTACCCCACATGGTGGCAAAGAAAAACCGGACACAATCCGGTAGTTATTTCAATTATATTTAGACAAGAAGTCGTTGCCTATATAGCGGGCAACACCGGTATCTATCTGGACGATTGGCACAACTGAACCCAAAATTTAAAAAAAATAGCTTTTACCGTAAAATCCGACAGACAGATTACCATTCACATCCATATATCCAAAAAGATATACTCCCGGCCCCAATTTCAAAACATTTTGCTCATTCTCCGATCCTTTGTGTTTGAGGATCTTCCTTATGGGGGTCAGTGAATATATATATATGAATTTTAACCTTATAAAAACAGCTTGTTACCTACTCAAGATAATAGCAGTAAGTTTATTTTGAAATTTTGGATTAAAAATTTTATGAATTGCTTTTTCAACACCTTCCTGCGGATCACCTGAATAAGGGGCATTTTGAGTAGAGGTTAAGCGCCCGATTCGTGTATTTTGGCCGTCAAGAACCGATATAGCGACAGTGGCACTAACCACACCATAGTCGTCACGTAAACTCTTTGCTTTTAAAGCAAGACTAGTTGACACCCGCATCATTTCTTCTCCGGTATTCTCACATAGAATAACTTCTATATTTCCGTCGGTAAACAATTGTTCTACATAGCCCAATAACATCTCAACACTTTTTGAGTCGGATGATACATCCCGTGCCTTTTTTTTCTTATACTCAAGACATACCGTAATATCCTCTTCAGCACTCTGCTCTAACAACTCCGGCATTATTTCAGAAATATTTCTTACAACACTACCTGCTGCAATAACCTTTCCTTTTTGATTTATCAGGTTAAGATGATAACTTACCTGATCATCTAAAATAGAATAAGTAGGCTGCAAGGTGTAGATAGTTGGATGGGAAGTTAGAAATGAAGCACGGAGTTTTTTTGCATGACTCAGAGTCAGTTCCAGTTCTTTTTTTAAAGAATTACCCAATTTCCTGGTGGGCTGCCCTTTGATTCCGGGCACGGGGGCTTGAAGACGCACATCTGGGCTTCCTTGCCGTATATATTGCTGTTCTACCTGGGTGACCAAAGAGGCAGCTACCTGCTCCAATCCGACAGCAAACCAACTTGGATCACAATTGGCGATATGGAGAGTGCCCCTGGCCGTTGCCACATCGGTACTGAACTCCATACCCATTCGCCGCAACCGAAGGGTAATCTCCACCACATCCTGATGCACCAGATAACTACCAAGTAAAATATATGGGTTTTCTCCCTGCTCCCGCTCTGACACCTTAGACCCGTTTTCGGATAAGGCAGCGGTTAGACTTTCCGCCAATATAGTAGAATATACCAGTGGAACATCAAAAATTTGATCTTTAAAATTCCCAGGCGCAACTTGAATTGTTACCCCCTTTAGTGTCCTTTGCTCAGCCAATTGTTTCACCAAACTCCCAGCCAGCTCGCTCGATCCCGCCCCAGCAGCCATACCATGTCCGACCACAATAGAAAAAACCGTCACCCAGCAAACCAACAGCCCAAAAACATATTTCATACCAATAATCTTTTTTGTTAAATTTTAAATTTAGATCAATAAACTATGTTTAGCTCAAACAATAACACGTCGTTTAACCAATCTCTACGTTCGATCGTTTGGCTTGATACCCACTTTTTTCGGTCAAAGATAATGTGATGTAATAGAGGATAATGTATATTTTTTACTCACTCCAATCCATCAACTTTATACAACCTAAAAAATACCTGATCGTTATCGATTTAACCTGGCAACCACAGGGGGCGATATTGCTGGTTTAAAGGAATCCGCGTTTAATACACAACAAAGCATAGGCAAAATTAAACAGTTATAAGCCAAGGCAGAGTGGGCGCAGGAAGAAGTCCAATGTTCAAGCAAGCACCGTACTATTCATGATCGGATATCCTAATTCTTAAGGTCAATAACAATTCACTTTGCATATATTCAAATATCATCTTAGGGCCGCGGAAAATAATAAATGTCCCAAAATTGCGCAGGATTTTTAGTCTTCTTCTTTATCAAGGCAATAGGCGCATAGTATTACTATATAACTGTTGCCTTAATAAAAAAGACGGCTAAAAAGACAAGCAAGATGGGATAATTTATTTTTTCGGCGGCCCTTACGCCAGACAAATCACCTTACCCATAAACTAAATCTATTGCAGGGCAACGTTGTTGACCTATAGTTAAAAAACTTTTTCAGTGGAAATATTTCTCCATCTTTGTTAATTGAAAATAATAACCATTTTGATTAACATGTAACACGTTCCAACCCAGAAATAAAATGTGATTACATTATTTCGAAATAAACCTTTTTCAATTATTTCCTATATTAACATAAAATTTTCTAGGCCGTTTTAAAGAACACAACACCCTATTATATCAATTAATAATATAAACGCTTACGATCTAAGTCAGTACTAAATTCCAATTCTCTTTTTAATACAACAACAGGCAAATAGCTTCGATCACATAAATCACTCAATTCGCTATAACGGCAATAGCTATGAAGATGATTCATCCCTCAACATTATGGCCGCAATCTACTGATCTTTTTACGGGAATAACGCATGGCTAAATATATTCTCTTTCTCATATTCTACCTTTTCTCTAACATTTCTTTGCGCCCTGCTCTTGCCGTCGATGATTGTGGGCAAGCCCATAAGCTTGCGAAAAAAGCTTATGAACAATTCAATTACGACAATAAGGAAGGAATAAGACTCTTTGGACAGGCCCAACAACTCTGTACCAAGGATGCAGCGTACTCATACAATTTAGGTTTGGCCTATTTCCGCTTCGGTCGGCCAGATCTGGCAATACCTCACCTTGATTATGCAACAAAAGTACACCCTGACAGGATGGTGTGGCTAAACAATCTCGCCGAAGCACAACTTATTAACGGTACTCCGAATCAGGCTATCGCCACAGCCATTCAGGCCGTAAACAGACAAAAAACAGAACATAGTATGGACGTCTACGCCAGAGCACTACTGGCTAGCGGTGATAGTAAACTTGCTTGGTCCACAATTAAAGACGCCAAAAAACGATATCCACGCAGCCAAGTTATCCGCCAATCAGAAAATAAAATTCTTGACGGACACATCACCATCCAGCGAAATATAATCAACTCCGGCTCGGTAAAACAAGGACTCGATGGACTCAAAGCCATATCATCCACCCTTGAAGGAGCCAAGGCATATATCAATGCACTTTACGATACCAATCAATACGATGAGTCATTGCGAGTTGCCGAGCAAGCCGTAATAAACTTCCGTAACAACCCTGAGATAATCACCATACGCGACGCTATATATCAAAAACAAATTCAACAATTTTACAATACCTTTGCCAGAGGAGATAAAGCTAGCGCAGTAGCCAACGCCCAACGTTTCAGTGAGATACACCCAAATAACAAAGCCGCCAAACAAGCCTTTGATGACCTCCTGACTATTTTCCTCACCGATACCTCGCAACAACCCTCTCACAATCCGACACGATACACTTCCACTAAAACCGCCTCCACTGGCAATACCGCCACAGATTTATTAAATGAATTTTCCAATAAACTGCACAAACCCATTGCCCCACCCACCCTCACCATAGACGTGGAGGAAAATATACCGAGCGGTGCCAAAATCAATAAACACGGCGTGGGAATAATTATAGGCAATCAGCACTACAATCGTGAAAACTCCAACATAAGTGACGTTAAATTCGCAGAAAGAGACGCCATAACAATGAAAAAGTATTTAACAAAGGTACTTGGCTACGATGATAATAATATTATTATCAAAATCGACGCTACAATTGGAGACCTCAACAATATCATCGGAACACTACAGGGTGACGGCCGGATGCGAGACTATATTCGTGATGGCCGATCTGACCTTTTCTTTTATTATGTAGGTCACGGTGCTCCGGGGCAAGATGGAAAAAGTTCTTATCTCGTCCCGGTAGATGCCAATATAGATCGCATTGCCAATACCGGTTACGACCTTAAACAACTTTACAAAATCATAGAACGATTACCGGCCAAGAAAGCTACCGTAATCCTGGATTCCTGTTTTTCAGGCGATTCAGCCAATGGATCTCTTTTTAAAAATATCAGTCCTGCTATGCTAAAATCATCCAGTCCAATCGCTAAGATAGGTAATTTTACATTTTTTGCTGGAGCAGATAAAGGACAAGTCAGCACATGGTACCCGAAGAAGCAACACAGCATGTTTAGTTATTTCTTCTTCAAAGGATTACAAGGACATGCAGACGCCAATAAGGATTTCAAAATAACTGCAGGTGAAATGAAAAAATATCTTAACGAAGAAGTTCCTTACATGGCAAGACGCCATTCCAGTCGCAAGCAAAATCCGATAATGCGAGGCGAGGAAGATACCATCATAGCTGAACTTAAAAGGTGATTGACGTGTATAATAAGAAAGGAACCAAAAATACTTCTTCCAACAGGCGCTATTTCTTCTGTGGTCTAGTATTTA
>JAOTSI010000435.1 GCA_029865005.1 Desulfobulbaceae bacterium | reverse complement strand
AAGGATTCTCTCACAAGACATACTCCTCTTACCTACCGATCACAAAACAAAGAGATTGCCGTCGGGAAACTGACAGTCGTTGCAAGTAAAAGCAGAGCCTATAGACATTTTTATTCACATCTGACCGTTATTCTGCTTTCACAAGCTGTGAAAACCTTTTTGGTATCGACTTTTATATTTCTTATTGTTCATTATCTTGTGATCAGACATTTGGTTTTTATAAGGTCCTATTTAGAAAAAATAAAAATCGAAGAACTTCCAGTTGTGCTGAACCTGCGTCGAGGTGCTGGGGAGGCAAAGGACGAACTAGATCAAGTGGTTCATTCAATGAACAAAATGATCCAAAGGCAATACGAATCCTTTGATGAGATTGAACAGATTGTACAAGATCGTACCAGCGAATTAACAGACATCAATGAGCACCTTCACAAAGAAATAATGGCTACCAACTTAAGCCGGAACAAAATTAGCCTCGCCCCAAGAAACGATCATCTAAAATATCGTTTTTGATTGCCAGAAGTCGATGAAAAATAATTTTATTGAAAAAACACTTTAACTACTCGTAAAAAAATAGCATATTTCCGTCATGAAAGCACTAACGGGAAAAATACGATCTATCGGCAGGAGAATTGTTACGGCTCTGGGGAAGTCAGAGTCAGACAAACTTACCTACGAACAACTGGCAAAAGAAGCGAATACAAGCAAAAGTAGTGCGTTTCGACAAGTAAAAGGAATTAAAAGAAGAAATGTCTACCCCGAATCTGTTTTGTGGGAACATGAAGATGGGCATGAGTGGATTCGCAGACATTTTTTTGCCACTTTGTTGATATTCGGTGTGCAACATGGAATAGGAGCGGATACCCTTTCCGAATATTTCAAGGTGCTTAGACTCGACACACATATCGGGGTATCCCCCACGCCGATACGAACCAGACTCTCTCAGCTTCAGGATGCAATTATCAGGTTTCAAAAAGAAGTTGAACAAAATTATAAAGATGTATTCAAAGAGGTGATCGGTGCGGCGGACGAAACATTTTTCTGCAATGCACTCATCCTGGTCTTTATGGACCTGTCATCGGGTTATTTAATTTTAGAAGATATCGCTGATGACAGAAGTTTTGATACCTGGTTTGAAATGTTGGAACCACGCCTTGAGGAGTTAGGTGTACACGTTCAGCTGATGGTATCTGATCGAGCTAAAGCGTTAATAAAACTAGCTGTGGTCGGGCTTGAATGTGATCACAATGCTGATATTTTTCACGGCCTGCACGATATCAGTAAATGGATGGGCTCAACTTTAGGCCGCCGCAAGGGCACGGCTAAAAGACAGTTGGATAAATGCGAGTCAAATCTTGAAAAAGCTGAAAAAAGAGGAGCAAACAAAACAATTGTGGCGTCCAAAGTGAAGCAGGTCGAAGAAGCACGGGCTCAAGACCAAGCAGCTACGCAAGCCCTGGATAACTACCGTGGAACTATAAGAAAAATATCAAAAACGGTACATCCGTTCAAGCTGAACGATAATAAACCACGAGATTCTGCAAACGTTGCAAAAGAGTTGCGGGAGCAAGCCAAAGAGATTGAAATACTGGCCTGCAAACACGGTATTAACGACAATACCGGCGTGATGAAGAAATTTAATAATCAAATAAAAGAGTTGGTTCCCTCAATTGATTTTTGGTGGCTGTATGTCCTCACCAACCTGATAGAGCAGGGGGAGAGGGACAAGGAACAGCTGGATTGGGCGATGTACTCTCTTTTACCTACGGTGTATTGGCACAAACAAGCGAAAAAAACCAAGAACCCAACCCTTCGAAAGGAATATGAAAAAGCATATCAAAAAGCCTTGGTCGTCTTTTACACGCATGCCTTGACTGGAACATTTAGCGAGGATGAGATTCTCTTTTGGCAAAATTGGGCCGAAGAAATGGTGGGAAAATTTCATCGAGCTTCCTCTGCTGTCGAAGGACGTAACGGATTCTTGTCCCAAATTCATCATAATAATAGAGGGTTGAATTCAAATCGTCTCAAGACGCTTACCGTTTTGCATAATTATTTCATCACGCGCTCAGATGGCAGCACAGCAGCACAACGATTGCTTGGCGAAAAGCCACCAGATTTATTTGAATGGTTGCTGCACCAAATGGGCGAGTTGCCCCTGCCTCGTAAAGCGAGAAAACGTGTCGAGAGTAACCCTTTGAATTTACTTTCTGTTCCGGCTTAAGTTGGTAGCCAATATTGTTGGCGTACAGATAACTTGTCATCCCTTCGGCATAACATAAACCGGGCAGAGTCCCTTGGATGACGACTCGGTCATAACAGGAATATACTCCTTGGATCTGGTCGGCGTATCGTTCAGTCAGCAACATGATAATTCCTCAAGGTTAAAAGTTTGCCCTTGAGTAAAGATAATCATGGTAAAAGAATTTGACACCCTTTTGGTTCCGGCTTTGCCGGGTTAGGAGATTACAAGAAAAATACCCTGGCAGGCTCCTGTGGATTCTTGCTCCGCGCCATTTAGAGTGTTTGCCGGAGGTGATGGCCTTGCTGGGTCAAGCAGGACTCGGCTATGAGCTGTTTTCACAATGCAGGCAGGGTTCTCGGGGCTCCACCAAGGAGCGCCAAGAGAATATTATTCTGCTAGACAGTATGGGTGAGCTTGCCCGCCTTTATGCTGCGGGCCATTATATTTTTTGCGGGGCCAGTCTTGTGAATAAGGGTGGACATAATATTATGGAACCCATAGCTCAAGGGAAGCCGGTTTTTTACGGCCCCTTTATGCAGGATTTTCAGGATGCCGTGGATTTGGTGCTTGCAGCCGGTGCAGGTGTTCAGGT
>JAOTSI010000166.1 GCA_029865005.1 Desulfobulbaceae bacterium | reverse complement strand
GGCGAGCAAAGGTTTTCCGGTGGCCATCACCAATCCCTTAGCTGCTGACAGTCCTATACGCAAACCAGTAAAGGAACCGGGACCGAGACTCACGGCAATTCCATCTATGTCATCCCAGCTCGCTCCTGCGGACTCCATAACCCATTCCACGCTTCCCAAAAGCCGCCGGGAATGACTTACCTCTGGCCGACAAGTACATTCGGCAACCACATAGGCATCAAAACCAAGCCCCCTGGTCAAAGCCACGGAGCCACAACCGGTGGCTGTCTCTAGGGCTAGAATTAAGGCGCTATCCACTGACTCACCATTCGACTAATATCATTGTAAAAAGCGAGAATCATCAACGCTCCGAGTAAAGCAATACCGATACGCTGAGCGATAGCCATAATATGGTCATTCAAAGGCTTACGAAAAATCCCTTCAATGGTAAAAAAGACCAGATGGCCTCCGTCCAAAACGGGAATGGGCAATAAATTAAGAATTCCAAGATTAACACTTAATATTGCCATGAAATAAAAGAGATCGGCCATACCCCTTTCCATACTATCACCGGCCTGTCCGGCTATGGTAAAAAGGCCACCAACCTGAGAGGCCGGGATAACCCGCTCGACAAGTTTGACAATCCCTTGAAAAATAAGATGACCCCATCTCCAGGTAGTAAGAACAGCAGCCTTGCCGGACTCTATTATACCGACATCCTTATAAATTAGATCCTCGCCTTTCATGATACCCACCAAATATATTGGTTCTCCAACTTCTTCTCCGAATAAATTCGTAGATCGTTTGAATTGGGGGGTCACTTTTAAGGTTAATTCCTGCTCACCGCGTTTAACCACCACGGCCATTTCATTACCCTTACTCGCTTGAACCAATTCCGGGATTTTACTCCAAGAATCAGTTATATTACCATCAATGGAAAGTATTTGGTCTCCGAGTTTAAATCCACCTTTTTCAGCAGGCGACTCAGCGGTGATATAACCAACCAAAGTATTATCCAAATTTTCCGGCAATCCTTTTATATAAAAAAATCCAAAAAAGATCAGAGCAGCAAAAAGAATATTAAAAACTGGGCCAGCCAACACTACGGCCATTCTTTCTCCAACGGATTTATGAGAAAAAGATCGGTGTTGCTGCTCAGGAGGCACTACTTCATCCTCATGCTCCCCATACATTTTGACATAACCACCAAGGGGCAACGCTGCCACAACATATTCGGTATCTCCTACCGTTTTAGAATACAGGGGTTTACCAAATCCTATGGAAAATTTTAACACTTTGATTTTAAAATATTTAGCCAGCAGAAAATGTCCCAATTCATGAACAAAAATCAAAGGTCCAAGCACTATAATAAATGATAGAGCACTAGTCAGCATGATAGGTTACCTACCTCAATAACGGGGAAAAATTCCCTATAAATAAAAAAACACAACCCCTGTGGCACATCGTACCTGGTCACAGGGTTTATAACTAACTGATTTAATACAGCGGAAGATAGTAAGTGGTCACAGGTGGTTCAGGTTTAGGGAACTTCCAAAAAATAATCTACCCGACTGACTTTTCTATGGCTCCGTCTTCTGCGTTGCGCCAAGAGTTACATACAACAAGTATGCGCCCCTTGGCACGCCTTGAAGACAAAGCCCTATCCCTACGCCATTCAGATAGATTATTTTCTTCCAGTTCCCTTATGCAGTTGCTGCTGCTCGCTATAGTCCTTCTATGCGGGCAGGGGCAAACGCATGAAGATGAGGTGCCTGTAACCACTTACGGTACATCACTCACCGGATCGAATTCTCTGTACCTCTTGCTGAGCAAATTCACGGGCCCGCTGGTCGGCCAATAAAACTTCTTCAAGTACCATTTCATCTCCCTGTTGGACCCCATCCATGGTTCTGGCAACCAAGGCGGCGATATCGGTAAAGCCGATCTCTTCTGCCAAAAAAGCAGCTACTGCTACTTCATTAGCACCATTAAGCACAGCGGGCATAACCCCACCGAGTTCAAGGGCTTTATAAGCTAGCTTGAGGGCGGGAAAACGATCGTGATCAGGTTTTTCAAAATCAAGACGCCCACACTGGGAGAGACTTAAACGAGAAAGACCGAGGTCAAGTCGTTTAGGGTATGAAAGAGCATAGGCAATGGGGATCTTCATATCAGGGACACCCAATTGAGCCACTACTGAACCATCCACATATTCCACCAGAGAGTGTACAATGGATTGGGGGTGGACCACCACGTTAATAGCATCAACCTCAACGTCAAAAAGCCAACGTGCCTCAATGACCTCCAAACCTTTATTCATAAGGGTGGCTGAATCAATAGATATTTTCTGTCCCATATCCCAATTGGGATGAGCGAGTGCCTCAGTCGGGTTTACATGGACCAACTCTTTAGCTGATTTACCACGAAAAGGACCGCCGGAGGCTGTAAGGATGATTCGGGCCACATCTTCTCGACGACCAGCTTCCAGAGCTTGAAAGATAGCGTTATGTTCGCTGTCAATGGGAAGAATCCGCACATTATTCTTGAGCGCGCTTTGCATAACCAAGCGGCCGGCCATAACAAGGGTTTCCTTATTGGCAAGTCCTATATTCTTTCCGGCTTTTATGGCAGCCAAGGTAGGTACAAGGCCCACCGCTCCAACCACAGCGGTAACCACGGTATCGCTACGATCAAAGGATGCTACCTTAACATTACCCTCCTCTCCACAATATATAATATCGGAATATTGTGAGGGCAACATCGCTGCCAATTTAGCAGCGTCTTCCCTGAAGGCTACGGAAATGAGCTCAGGCCGAAATTCACGAATCTGGGCCGCAAGCAGTTCTATGTTCCTACCCGCACTCAACGCACGAATACGGTAAAAATCAGGGAACTTACGAACCACTTCCAATACATTTTTCCCAATAGATCCAGTGGATCCGAGCAGCGATATATTTTTCATCAAACTATTTTAAAAATTAGCAGATAATAGAGAATGGGACCGGTGAATAATAGACTATCGATACGGTCAAGAAGTCCGCCATGTCCACCCAGTAATGTGCCGGAGTCCTTAACGCCCATGGTCCGTTTGGTTATTGATTCGGTAAGATCTCCCAGGATACCCACAGGAGAAAGAACTAACCCGATAAGAAGTAACTCTAAAAAATCGATTCCTTGCAACAACACTAAGCCAAAAATCACGGTGGCCACCATTCCAGAACCAACCCCTCCTAAAGCACCGGCCAAGGTTTTACCAGGGCTGATAGCAGGACAAAGTTTCTTCTTTCCAAAAGCCCGCCCAAAATAATAGGCTCCGGTGTCGGAAAAGCCGGTCATGGTTGTGAGAACAAGTAACCAATAATGACCTTGATCCAAAGAACGAATCAAAACCAAGTGGGCCAGACAAAATGCAATGGTAAGGGTGCCAAAAATGCTCATCCCCAGCAATTCAAATGGTTTCTTGATTTGGGAGTAAAATGTGATAACCAGGAGGATAATCCCAAGTAAAGAAGCATAGAGACATGCCGAAACGGTAAGATTTTCACCAGATCCGGCTCCGATAAGAGGTAAAAGAGAGATAGTAATGGCCATGAATTGCAAATGCCCTTTGATGAAAGGGCAGGCCATGCGAAAAAATTCGTATAGGGCAATAGCCCCTATCAGGCAACTAAACAACCAGAAGAGATCTGAAGGAGCAAAAAGGACGAATACCACCCAAAAGGCCGCCATTAATAAACCGGGAATCACTCGCCCCATGAAGTATTACTCCTGTCGTAGTTGTGCTCCGGTCTTACCAAACCTGCGTTGTCTGTTGCTATAGGTCCTGAGCGCATGAAAAAATTGATCCCGTCTAAAATCGGGCCATTTCGTATCGGTAAAATAAAGTTCTGCGTAAGAAAGTTGCCAAAGCATAAAATTTGAAAGTCGTTGTTCTCCGCTGGTACGAATCATTAGATCAGGATCAGGTTGCCCAGAGGTATAGAGATAATCTTCAAAAATCTTTTCATCTATACTGTTGGGATCAATATCACCGGCCACACAACGCGAAGCGATTTCTTTGATCGACAGGAGCATCTCATCACGACTGCCATAACTTAAAGCCAAATTCAGGGTCATCGTGGTATTCCCTGCAGTCTCATCTATAACCTTTTCTAAAACCTTACGCACATCATCAGGAAGTTTTTCCCGTTGTCCAAGGCAGCAAAGACGGATATCATTTTTTTGGAGGTTAGCCAGCTCTTTTTTAAGGTACGTCTTGAGAAGACTCATGAGCCCTTTAACTTCCAGAGTGGGACGCCGCCAATTTTCAGTAGAAAAGGCGTAAAGAGTAAGATGACGTATACCTATCTCGCGAGCGGTTTCAACCGTATTTTTAACCGAGTCAACCCCGGCTTTATGGCCAAAAAGGCGTGGTTTTTTTCTTTCTTCGGCCCATCGTCCGTTCCCATCCATGATAATGGCCACATGAGTGGGAAGCAAATCAATGCCGGCTTCAGCTAAGGAGTTATCCATAATTCGTGAGAAGAGGAGATTGAATCACACCTCCATAACCTCTTTCTCCTTTGCAGCCGATATTTCATCTATTAGTTTCACAAATTTATCTGTTTCCTTTTGCGCGTCCTCTTGGAGGCGAAACAAATCGTCTTCAGATATTTCTTTATCTTTTTTCATTTTCTTAAAATGATCGTTGGTATCTCGTCTCACGTTGCGAACCGCAACCCGAAACTCCTCGGCAAGTTTTTTTAGGCCACGAACCAGCTCTTTTCTGCGCTCCTCAGTGAGTTGAGGAATAGACAACCGTATAACCTTACCGTCATTAACCGGATTCAACCCCAAATCCGAGCTCTGAATAGCCTTTTCAATGGGACCAATCATTTGCGGATCCCATGGTTGGATAACAATCATTCTACTTTCAGGAACAGTCACAGTGGCAGCCTGATTTAGTGGCATTTTTGAGCCATAGGCATCTACCTTAACACCATCAAGTAAAGAAACGGAAGCTCTACCGGTTCTGATTTTAACCAGTTCACGCCTAAAAGCATCTACACTGGAATCCATTTTACCGCTCATTTGTCCCATTATTTCACTGGACATCATTCCCTCCTTCCGTTTTTTAAACCTTAAAATCCGCTATCAAACTTTCAAACCTATAAATTACCATCTGTTATATATAACAGATGGTAACACGTTCTAAATATACCTGGTGAACAGTTCAATTATTCGAAAGTAACCAAAGAGCCGACTTTCTCACCATTAACCGCGCGTCCGATATTACCCTTGTCTTTTAGGTTAAAGACCAGTACGGGTAATTTTTCATCCCGGGCAAGTGAAATAGCAGAGGCATCCATAACTTTGAGATTTTTTTGCAAAACCTCATCATAAGTAAGATGCTGATATTTTATAGCCTCTTCAAACTTCTCAGGATCTTTATCGTAGATTCCATCAACTTTAGTGGCTTTCATGATTACGTCAGCCTCTATCTCCAAGGCCCGTAGAACACCTGCGGTATCGGTTGTAAAGTATGGATTGCCTGTACCAGCGGCAAATATAACCACCCTGCCCTTTTCTAAATGACGTTCAGCTCGTCTGCGAATATAGGGTTCACAAACACTCTGCATGGTAATAGCTGAAAGAACACGAGTAGGTATATTAGCACGTTCAAGAGCATCTTGTACGGCCAATGAATTTATCACCGTACCCAACATTCCCATATTATCGGCAGTGGCGCGGTCCATCCCTTTGGATGCACCGGCCACCCCACGAAAAATATTTCCTGCGCCGATAACCAAAGCCAACTGAACATCCTTCTCAAATACGGAACGAATCTCGCCCGATAAGTAGGTGATCATATCGGGACTGATACCGTAGCTCTTTTCCCCCATGAGGGCCTCGCCGCTTATTTTAAGCAGGACACGCTTATAACTCATGGTCCGCTTCTCCTTATTTAATACGAATTAACAGTTGGGAACTCGGTATCGAGGTCGATTAAAATAATGAAATTATATTAGGCACCAATCTGAAAACGAGAAAAACGCTTAATGGAAATATTCTCACCCATTTTAGCAATCAATTCATTTAACAGGTCCTGGATTGACAAATCAGGATTTTTAACAAATTTTTGCTCCATTAAACAAATTTCACCTAAATATTTATCAACCCTACCTGTAACCATCTTTTCGATAATATTATCAGGTTTACCAGATTCCTTGGCCTGCTGAACGTAAATATCTTTCTCACGTGCTACCAAATCTTCTGGAACCTCTTCCCGAGTAATGGATACGGGCATCGCAGCTGCGATATGCATGGCAATGTCTTTAGCAAAGTCTTTAAATCCATCGGTTTTAGCAACAAAATCAGTTTCACAACCAACTTCAACCATGACTCCGAGTTTACCACCGGCATGAATATAACATTCTACAACACCTTCACTAGTGGCTCTACCGGAACGTTTCTGAGCAACAGCTAAACCTTTTTTCCGAAGCAAATCAATGGCTTTTTCCATATCGCCATCTGTCTCGGATAAGGCTTTTTTACAATCCATCATGCCTGCATTGGTCTTATCTCGAAGTTCTTTGACCATTTGGCTTGTAATTTTCACAATTAGGACTCCTTTTCATATATCTGCAATAAGCCACCTTATAGTGGGTGGACGAGATTTTAATAAGGCAAGGGGCGGATAATACTCGCCCCTTGCAGTACTTCACGATCAATTCATCGTGGATATAATTGCTTTCACGTAGAGAAACAACTTGGATATATTTCCACTAGAGTAGAAAAAACCAGGATATTTTACGCCTCAGCAGCTGGTGCAGCGGCAGCTTCCTGCTCTCCTGCTTTCTCCAACATGGCACTTTCTATATCCCCTGCAGCGACTGCAGTTTCTTCTCCACGGCGAGCACGACCTTCCAAAACAGCTTCAGCTATTTGACCAGCCATCACTTTAATGGAACGAATAGCATCATCGTTACCTGGAATAACATATGTGATTCCATCAGGGTTACAGTTGGTATCGGTTAATGCTATTACCGGAATATTGAGCTTGTTGGCCTCATTGATGGCGATGTCTTCCTTTTTGGGATCGATAACAAAAAGAACATCTGGAAGTCCACGCATATTTTTAATACCACCAAGGTTCCTATCGAGTTTCACCCGTTCTTTTTCCAGCATCAGGATTTCTTTTTTAGGAAACTTATTGATAGTGCCGTCTTCTTGCATAGCTTCTATCTTTTTGAGACGATCAATTGAATGACGAATCGTTTGAAAGTTGGTCATCATACCGCCGAGCCAACGATGATTCACATGATACATTCCACATCTCTCAGCCTCTTCAGCCATAATCACCTGACTTTGACGTTTGGTACCGACAAAGAGAACATTACCGCCATCGGCTACCAGATCAACCAGATAACTGTATGCTTTACGATACTGTTTCATGGTGACATCAAGATTTATAATATAAATTCCATTTCTGGGTCCGTAGATAAATTTTTTCATCTTAGGATTCCAGCGACGGGTCTGGTGACCGAAATGAAGACCTGCTTCCAACATTTGTTTCATTGTTAACTTGGACATAATTACTCCAATAAATTTTGGTTATTCCTCCACTCCTCTTGTCCGATTCGCATTAGCGAACACCATTGGACTCTTAAAACGGAGTGTGTGTAATAATTTTTTAACGACAGTCGACAAATTTAGACGACAAAGACGTACCATATACCACGAAAAAAAGGCTATTTCAATACTATTGCCACGCGACCTGATGAAATAGGTTGATAATAAGCTTTATCGAAAGAAAAAGGACTTAGAAAAGATCAGACTAGACGATTGGAATCCTGACCACCAAGCATGGTGAGCAACCACTGAAAACCGTATTTGAGAAGTTCGGCATCATAACGTTCTATCAATCGCCTGGACGACTTATCCAAACCGGAGTGCTTCCATAACTTATGATCATTATAATATCCTCTAAATTCATCAATATTATAACAAACCATAAATGCCAGTTGTTGCAATGGACCTGCCGTTCCCTCCCCCTGCCAGGGATTAGTTGCAAAAAATGCATCAACTTGGGCCCACAGGTCATTCATCAGGTTAAAATCAAAGAGTTGTTGTTCACTTTCCCATTTCCTGATCGTATAATGCTTATCCTCGGCATGTCCCTTACAATAAGCATGATTGGTTATAAAATAATGGGTTGTTAAGGACCTGGATCCAGGAACCCTTTCCACCGCTCGTTCCACGGGATAAGTACGACACGATGATGGTCGATCCTTATAAACTAAACAACCTTCTTCACCAAGAAAGGGACAAAGATGTTCGGAGTCATCATTCATAAGCAGCATCAAAGATGGAAAATACGGATGACTCCCCTCGCTGACCCTGGTGTATTTATATAAAAAATCAGATGATGAAAGAGAAAGTCCGTTTTTCAACCTTACTATATCGTAGGGATAGAGATAGAGATCTAATTTTCGACAACAATCTTTAAAACAAGAAACCCCGGGATGACAACTGAAATCAAAGCCATCTTTACCGATACTCTTATTACCAAAATCGGCTGATTGCCGAACATGTTTCGTGGTCATTTCACTTTTTCAATTTAGTTTGATTTTTCTTTAATGAACTAAGGGCAGCTATAGAAATAAATTTAATATCACAGATGAGTACCGCTTACCTCCTTACTCTTATAGCCGTCTTTTTGGTCAAAACAACGGTTAAATCATAACACCTTGCTCATGTTGCCTTTCCTAGGGACGAGTAAAAATCCTAAGCAGCTAAGTCTAGACTCCGATTTTGAAACATTTATTATTTTCCAGCCCTAACATGACGAGGTAAAAAAAAAGCTGATATGAAAATTCATATCAGCTTTAATAAAACATAAAAAAGGCAGAGATATTAATTATCTTGGGTTGCCTCTTCCTCAGCAATGTCTTCATAACCTACCAGCTCAACAATAGCCATCGCAGCTGCGTCGCCTTGTCTCACACCAGTACGGA
>JAOTSI010000011.1 GCA_029865005.1 Desulfobulbaceae bacterium | reverse complement strand
GTGCTCAGGTCAAGCACGCTCAGATTGGTACCCCCGTCATAAGCAAGATTCTTTAGATAGTTGAGCAGCTCATTTGACGCACTTTGTTTGATAGTAAAAGTTTCTTTTTCCTCTGGGCCGTGATTACGAAATACTTCCACATCTACGGTTAAATCGGGCCAGTTGTTAAATAGCTCTTTTAAGAATTTTAAGTCACGCTCAATGGATATTCTACTGCCCGACGCGTCCCAGGCTAAACCTATACGTTTGGGTTGTAGGGGAGCGATTGGTGTTTTGTCCGAGAGTTTGCGGCTTACGCAAAAAAAGGTGTTGCCTGCTTTATTTTGTTCCACAATGGTGAATTGATCAGGAAGTTGCGGTAAGCGTATTTGCATATCTTCAGCGGGAACTCCTTTGCCCAGGGTTGCCTCGGCAACCCATCGCTCTTCCCATTTATTCATAGTAAGATTGCCCGGTCCTCCGCTGATTTCGGGGGCGACCGGTGCTTGTACCACTTCCACTTTTAATTCCACTTTATCTATATGTTTAGCATGGGTTAGGGGGAGGTGGTAGGCGGCGTCGTTACCCTGAATGGTTAGATTACTAATATAGACGATCTTAACGCTACGAGAGCCTTTTGCAGTAATGGGGTAGATGCGGGTGCGATAGACATTGCCTTGTACTTGTTCCAGTAGGCCGGGGTCAACGCCTTTTCGTTCTTCCGCCTCCAGGATGCGGCGTGCTTCCTGCTTGGCAACGATTACTCCGTCTACCATTCGACCATCCACATCAAGGCCGTAACCACAGACAATCGCATTATCTGGAAGGGGGAAGGTAAGATTACCCTCAAGTATGCGATTGTTGGGGTTGTAAAAGCGCATGATTTGGGTGGTCTCGGCAAAGAGGCCCATGACTTTTACTTGAATTTCCAGACTGCGAAGTTCCACCGCTTTTTCGGCTTGCGGGGTGGCAATAAATGGTAGCTGGTCGGTTGGTGAGAATTGTCTATCTCTGTGGAGTAAGTTTGAGAATGGCCGCATGTTCACCTCTGCTGAAGCGATAAAGGGGTAAGTGTGGAAAAGTAATAGGGTAATCATGGTTAAACGAAAATATATTGTCATACACAGCCTAATTATTTTTTTAGGACAAAGAAAAACTTTTGTTTGATTGTATAGTAGTTCTATCATTGTTTTAAGTGAACATCAATTTTGGAGATGGATTATTCGCTTAATTATTCTGTTTGATATGTTTTTAGGGATAAATGTAAAATTTTTTAAGCTTTGCCATTGTTGCTTATGGTTTTGCCGGGCACCACAGGGGGCACGACTGTTGATTTGTACAAAAGTTCCTAATTTTACGAAATGTTGAATCTCTCTGGAAGCTGTAGGGGCACCCCCTTGTGGGTGCCCGGCTGAACCGAGAGATTCCCTTGAAATTCTTAAGTCAACAGCATTGCCCAAGTGGGAGATAGGCAAAATATTCGCTCTACTGTTCCCGGCAAATAATAAACTGTTTTTTAATGGTAGGTGAAATTTAATTTAAAGGAGGATGGGGATGGTAAATAGAATATTGTTGTATCTTATGTTGTTTGGTTGGGTGTTGTTTGCTTGGGGCTGTGTGGAAACCGATTTAATTTTTAAGGTCCGTTATGATCAGGTTGCAGGTTTACAGGAAAATGATCCGATCTATTTTCAAGGTAACGAGATTGGACACATCCGTAAGGTGACCTATACTAAGAAAGGAGATTATCTTGTTGAAGTGAGTGTGAAGCCAGGATTTAAAAATGCTGCCACCGTGGATTCCAAGTTTTTTATTAATGAGGACCCGAGTTCTGCCGAGAATAAGTATCTCACAGTTGAGCAGGGTAAGCCAGGAGGCATGGTATTGGAGCGGGATGCTATTGTGAAGGGTTCTGTTGTCCCAGGATTGTTGCAGAAAATGATGAGTGGTTTGATGTCCAACGCTGATCGAGCCGAAGGAAAATTGCAGCAAAAACTACAACAATTGAAGCAATCTCTACAGGCAAAATCGCGTAGTATGGATGCTGATCTGGAACTAGCTTTGGATGCTCTTTCTGCTCAACTACATAGTTTTAATAGTGAATTGCAAAAAGTGCCTGATAGCGCTGAGGTAAAAGAGCTTGAGAAAATGTTGAAAGGTGTGGGAAAGGATTTAAAAGCGGCTCAAAGGGATGTACGGAATTCCGTTCGTGATGAGTTGATCCCTGAGTTGCGTAGAGAGCTTGAACAAATTCGAGAACGACTGAGAAAATATAATCGGCAGGAAGAAATGGACCCTGTGGAAGAGCGTGCAGAGGAATTGACCAGAATTTAAAGGGTTGGTGGTGGGATCCTTATAGAAGGATAGGAAATATATTTATGTGAATTGTAGCCTCCCCATTCCCAATGGTGCTCGATAAAACCGATAGCAACCCATGTATGCCGTAAACTGTATGATGCGGTGATGCACTAATTAACCGCATCATACAGCATTATTGCTTAATAATCTAAAATGAAAAAGATTTACGGCCTAATTTGTCCATTTGCTTCCTGGCTTGGCTGATGGTTATGATGGAGTTACTTCCAAGTGGTAAAGCCTATTTTGAGTACTCCGGGGCTCCGGCCGACTCTTGCATTTACACGGAATTGAGAGAAGCGTCCTTCGTTTGTTTTTACACAGACATAGGTTCCTTCAGGAATTTCTGAAAGCGGAATGGATCGTCGTGAAAGATGCAAAGCGGCACAGCCGGCGCGATTAATCGACTTTGTTCCCGCTACTCCGATTAAGGCCTTATTACGCGGAGTGATATAGCGATCAGTGGCGGTTTTGGCTTGAAACCAGATGTCGACGGATTTATCAGAGGTGATTTTCCCTTGATCCAGGTCTGCCTGGTATGTTTGCGGTATCTTGAGTTCTCCCGTGCGATGGGTTTTAGGCTTGATGTGTCTTTGGGGTACTGGTTTAAGATCTGGAACTTGAAGGATACCTGGTCGAAGGCCTGGGTGGATGTTCATTGGTTTTTTGCGGCAATCAGCGCTCCAAATTCCACTGTATTTAAAGGCAAAACGGCCGGACATACGGATTGTGGGGTCGCCTGGGCGCATATCGCTCTGGTTGTTGAGAGAGTCTTTGGTGTGAAGTGCAATTCCCCTGAACATTTGGTGTGAACTCGATGGATTGAGTGTCCGTTTGAATTCAATGATTTCACCGTGCCAATCTCCTGATATCTGATGGGTAAAGGGCCCGGCTCCGGTATTACGGCTGACCACGGTTTGTCCCGATATGTTATTTCCCTGACGGGTAAACTCTAGAGTGCCGCTGTCCCCTTGATGAAGATTTAGTTCGCATTGCCATTTTTCCGCCTCGGCAGCTGAAATGAAAAGTAATCCCGAGATGAGGGGTAGAAAAAAACGTAATGAAACTCTCAGTAAGTAATGTGTCATCGATAACCTCCGCTAGTTGTTGAAAGTATGATGTAGACGGTTTCTTTAGCCGGATATCAAGAAAAAAATTTAGGTTTATAGTATCGCACCCTTTTGGGTGCCGGCACTATTGAGGGTTAGAGTAAGGACCAAATATAAAATTTTCTCTGTCATATGCCAGTATGTTTTGGTCGAAGTTCAAACCAATCCCAAAATTACTATTATTTGATAATAGAGGAGTGGTTGGCCAGATGCAACGAAAAAGGATTGGTATCCGCAAGGAAGTTCGGGGAATTATCGTAACCGTTAACCGGGTTGTAAGGAAAAGTTTTATAACATCGCACTGGTAAGCGTTTACCAGTGCTGCGCATGTGTGCAAGGTGACCGGTGAGTTATAGTTAATCCTATGTGAATCCGGTCTGATCGCGCGCAGGTGTAGTGCTGGTGAACGCTTACGAATTATCCATGATCGTAAAGCCAAGCAAGGCTGATTTTTGTAATGCAGCTATTTTGAAGAACCACGCTGTTTCTTCCGCCGCAACAGTATGCGAGGAGGATTGAATCGTTAAGAACATGGATGGCTGTGTAACAAAAACCCCGTTTATTATCATTCTCTATAATTTTTTTGTTATGCCAACTGCGGCCTTCATCGGAGCTTAGGGCCAAAACTAGTGGGGTCCGACCCCAGGTTTGGTTTAAAATTTCCGGGTCATTATTTAAGTTCTTGGCGACTTTATTTTCCTCGGAGAGTTCGTTCCATACCGCGAGCAAGTCTCCTGTTTGAGGTATGCGCTTTATGGACAATGGTGAACAGGGGGATATAAATCGTGAAGGTGCTGCAAGAGACCAGGTATCACCTTGATTGTTGGAGCGCATTTCCCACTGTCGTCCGGTATCGGTCCGAGCCCAGCCATAAATTTCACCATTTTGCAGTTCTATCACTCCAGGCTCCTGGAGTCCGCTATGGGAGTGAACCGGTAGAACTATCCAGTCCAGCGCTTCTCGCCAAGTGTGTCCACCATCATCGGAATAGTAGAAAAGCGTCACCCCCCGTCCGTCCAAGCCAAGTTCTGGTGGTTCGCTAGTCTGCACCTTAACTCGATGATAGGCTGCTGGTACGAGAAGACGACCGTATTGCAGCTCAATGACACGATCATTATTTACTACGAAGTATCCTGGGGCCGGAGTGCAGAGAGTTGGTTTGCTCCAACTCATTCCCCTATTCTTTGAGGTGCGCATCCATAAACGGCAGTCCAGGAGATTGTTTTTTCGTAAATAAAAAAGAGCAATCTTCCCATTTTGCATGGCAAGAAGGGAAACGGACATTACATTCCATTGTCCTTCGTTGGGGATTAAAATACGACTGCGTTTGGTCCAGGTATCCCCGTTATCAGATGAATATCTGGCTGCGATATCAGCCTTACCGTGATCAGACCAATTATTACCCCGATATCTTGAGTAGGCAAACATTATCTGTCCGTTATCAAGGGTGAGGAAAGCGCCTTCAGAGTTTCGCGGATTGCCATGGCAGTGAGGCAGGGTGAGTACGATTTTCGGAGTAGTCATTGTGTTTATCTGGTTTTAGCCTTAAAATATAATATTTTGAAATTCCACCAAATTTTAGTAATATTAAAAAACTGCATCACTGAGTGGTGTGAAACACGAAAAAAATAAATTAAACAATCAGTCTTATTTGCTTTCTGAGTTCCTAAGATCATTTTTTTAATGATCGTCAATTTAAATACCCAACCACAATATTTCTCCTAGGTTCAAGCCTACATAGGGTGCGATCCTTTTGGTCACGAATACTATAGCCACTCTATGTGGCAGGTGACATGAAGTGCTCGGTCGATGATGTGGTGTCGGTGAACGAGCACTGAAATTATAGTGTTTACTCTCTTGCTGATTGGTTATGGTGATGGAGCCGATTACTGAGGAACCTGTGATCAGGTACGTTTATATATTATAAAATATCGAGCATCATGAGGAATGACCATGACCCGACCGATCTACCTTGATTATAATGCAACCACACCCCACGCCCCTGAAGTAATTGAGGCCATCCGTCCTTTTTTGGAATATGAATTTGGAAACCCCTCTAGTGCACATGATTATGGAGTAGCTCCTCGCCAAGCGGTTAATGAGGCGCGTAGTCAAATGGCGCGTCTACTCAACTGTCAAGCAGGGGAGCTTATTTTTACCAGTGGTGGCACGGAATCAAATAATCATGCGATTAAGGGCGTTGCCATAGCCCGTCGTTCTCAAGGAAATCATATCATAATAAGTTCGGTGGAACATCCAGCCGTCTATGAGGTGTGTCGAGCTCTTGAGCCATGGGGCTTTGAAACCACCATGGTAGCTGTTGACAGTTTCGGCATGGTCGATCCGCTGGAGGTGGGAAAAGCAATTCGCCCGGAAACTATATTAATCTCTATTATGCACTCTAATAATGAAGTGGGAACACTGCAGCCTATTGAGGCTGTGAGTCGGCTCGCTCGGCGACACGGGATCCTCTTTCATACCGATGCAGCTCAATCTGTAGGGAAGCTTGGGTTGGATGTTAGGGCTCTGGGAGTTGATCTATTATCGGTGGCTGGTCACAAACTATACGCTCCAAAAGGTATAGGGGCTCTATATATTCGAGAAGGGGTGCAAGTAGAGAAGTTTTGTCACGGTGCGGGCCAGGAAATGGGACAACGGGCGGGTACTGAAAATGTTTGCCAGATTATCGGATTGGGTAAGGCTTGTGAGCTTGCTGTGGATAATATGGAGGATAATAATAGGCATTTATTGATAGTGCGTGAGCGTTTGTATAAGGGGTTGGTTAAGGAATTTTCCACAGGGATGCGTTTGAACGGGCATCCAGAGAAAAGGTTACCCAACACCTTGAGTATATCTTTTCAGGGTATTGCAGCCAATGAAGTTTTAGCAAGGGTAGGGGGGCACCTAGCAGCTTCGGCTGGAGCTGCTTGCCATGCTGCCGGAATCTCCATTTCCCATGTGCTCCAAGCTATGAATTTGGACCAGGAGTGGGCCAAAGGTACCATCAGGTTTAGCGTTGGAAAAATGACCACTGTAGAGGAAATAGACCGGGCTCTAAAAGTATTGGTACCGGTAATCCGAGATTTGCAGAAATAATGGTGTAGACTCGAATCGGTATTGCGGGGACTGGGCTCTTACTGTTCCAGTACACAATATGGAGTAGTCACTTTTTCTTGCACTATACAACATACTGTGCTTTTTCGTCGGCCTGGAACAGTGGGATCCCAGTCCCATCACGGTTACGAAACGATATTATGCGCCTGTTGTCCATTTTAAAAGGCGCTTAAATATAACAAATAAATTTTTCGAAAGCTATTTTTTGCGCCTCTAGTTGTTGAGCATAATCCTATTTCGTCCTGATTGTTTAGCTGCGTAAAGTTGTTCATCAGCGACTTTTATCATGCCATCAAGGTTATCTTCAATTTGGGTGGTAACGCCGATGCTTACTGTTATGTTAATTTGAGTACCGTTACCAATGTTTACTGGGGTATTTTCGATAGTTTTTCTCAAGTATTCGAAGATATCCGCCAGGGACGTCGGGTCTGCATTTACGGTGAGAATGCAAAACTCTTCACCACCCATTCTGGCAAGTATATCGGTCTCTCTCATGCGTTTTGTTAAAATCTCTGACACCGCAATGAGTGCCAGGTCCCCGGCGTCATGGCCATAAGTGTCATTAACTTTTTTGAAATAATCGATATCTAGCATGCCGCAGGCCAGGTTAATGTTTTTTCGCTTGGCATTGGAAAATAGTTTAGTGCCGGTGTCGAAAAAGTACCGACGGTTGTAAAGGCCGGTGAGAAAATCTTTTATTGAAGCATTTTTAACTTTTTCTATATTTTCTAAGTTTTCGATACATTGATTTACTCGACCATAAAACTCTTCAGTAAGAAAGTTTTGTTTAATAATAAAATCATTGGCCCCATGTTTGATGAAACGAGCTGCCATCATTTGCTCGCCTTCAGATGAAATACCTATAATAGCCATATTTTCTCGGCTGATTTTTTCGCGAATGGTATGGGTAAGTTTAAAACCATCCATAACCGGCATATTGTAATCGGTAATGACGAGTTTAATGTCTGGGTGTTGGGAAATGATGTTTAGTGCTTTTTCACCGTTTTCGGCGGTCAGCACACGGTAGCGGTGGATCATTAGTAATTCACTAATTACTTTACGGAAAAAAGATGTATCATCAACAACTAACACCTTTATTTTGGAATTACGCTTGATGCGGTGCAGCAAATTTAGGATATATTCAATTGAATATGGTTCATCTTTGAGTACGTAATCAGCAACATCCTTAGACCATACTACGTTTCGTACTTCTTCGCTTAACTGACCAGTAAAAACAATGGCAGGAATGCCGCGATTGGTTAGTTCATCAATAGCTTCCCCGTTGGGAGCATCTGGAAGGTTATAATCTACAATACCAGCCAAAAAGCCATGGTCTTTTTTGTTGAGCATGATTATGGCTTCTTCTTTGGATTGGGCCCACGAAATTGCATAACCATTTGTCCCGGTAAGCTTTTTTTTAATAATTGAGCCGAAAAATACACTGTCTTCTATCACTAAGACTCGCTTTTTGTCCATTTTGCACTCCGAGATTATGCTTGCGGGTGAATGGTTCCCGCTCGTATCGATGTCAAATAATATTGTATAACATGACAGATTATAACTAAAAAAAGATTTCCTTTCTTTTAGTTAATCATGCTTACGTGGATGGTGCAAGTCTTCAGGCTCATCTATTAGTACTTAGTGCGTTTGATAAATTTATAGTTATGAAAACAGTATGATAGCTATTGGTTGTAGGGGTGCCGCTCATGGTGTCTGGGTACGAGTGAGAATGGTGAGTTTGTTTGATCTGTTTAGTGAGCATGAAAAATGAAAAGCAGTATGATGTCGGTAGCCGTTTATCGGGAATAGAACATGTCTAAACTACATTAATTTTGGAACAGCTATCCAGTGAAGTATATGAACAGGGTAACCATTCCATGAAACCATGCTGATGGGAAATATGTATGGACTTACAAGGGATTGCCGGTCGGTATATATTCGTATATAGCAGTTGTTAATATCTAGTATGCTATAATAAATAGACTTTTAAGGTTATTATTAAGCGAATGGTCGTATGTGGTCACAGGTTTTTTATATTTATGCAGTTGCCGCTGCTTGCTATAGCCCTTTATGTAGGCAGGGGCTAGTGCAAATATCTGAGGAACCTGTGACCCTTTACAGGTTTACACTGTATTAAATCAGCTAGTTACGAATCTTGTGACCAAGTAAGAATGGTTAGTACTCAAGGCTAGAAAAAGTATAATTATTATTAAAAAAGGAGAGTAATAATTATAATTAGTTATCTTTGTAAAATATATGGTTAATGATTACTGATATTAGTTTCACAATTTGGGCTAAGAATAATGTGTAATTGATAAGGTTAATTATTCCCCTTCCAATACACTGGAATTGTAGTATTTAATTCTATTTTTAAAATTGTCCTGTCCTAAAGTGATATAAATTATTGTTTCCATTTATATTTTAAATAATAAAATTATATTTAATTATTGACTATTATAGAAAATACTACTAAAGATTATTTTTTATATATTCGGTTTAATGGTTGGTACAGGTAAATGATTATTCGTGAATTATAGGCGCTCGCTATATTAATTAATTAGTAATAAATTTGTGGTTGTTTAACATTTAATTTTTTGCAGCAGCAATGTTTGTTAGTCAATTTTAGTTGCATGTTTTACCAGTAAAATAATCATCGGCCTGTTTTGTTTTTATGCCGTAGGTGTTCACGGGAATAAGGGCCTCGGAAAAAATAAATTATCCCATCTGGCTTGTCTTTTTAGCCGTCTTTTTTGTCAAGTCAACAGTTACATAACGCTGCTATGCGCCTGTTACCTCTTCTTGAAGACGACTAAAAATCCTGCGCCATTTTGGGATATTTATTATTTTCCGCGACCCTAAATAAAAAAAGTCATATTAAAGTAAGTTATTAATCGTTTGGTAGTGCTGAAGATGAGTGCAAGCAGGCCGGTGAACGCTTACTCCATGTCATGTTTTTGTCAAGTCAATAAATTGATGTCCTTACTAGGTACCTGATATTTTATCAGGTAAAATGATAAAGAATGTGACACAGATTCAGAACTTAATGAACTTTTTAACTTTAAGTGTCCTTTATGGTAATAACTTGTCGCTATTAAAGATATATAAGCTAGTGTGGGAGGGTGCAAGATAACGGATTGTATTGTTAATATTAGGTTTATTTTGCAAGTTAGAATAAGATTTTAAAATAATTAGTACTAAAAGGGGTAGGTAGTATGTTAAGGAAAGTTTTAGGGTTATCTGTTTTGTTTGGGATCTTGATGCTGGTAGGCACCGCATTTGCTACTGATACTATTAGGTATCATGGATCATCTACAATTCTTCGTGCAATTATGTATAAAACAGCATTGGAGTTTCAAAAACAAGAGGGTGTTCATATTGATTTGAAAGGTAAAAGTACAGGTGTAGGTATTGAAAAGTTATTAGCTGGTGAATGTGATTTTGCCGGTGGAGGACGACCATTAAAAGATAAAGAAAAAAATCAAGGATTATCTGAAGTTAAGCTATTTATAGATGCTTATGCTATTATTGTAAACAATACCTGTCCCCTTGATCACTTGAAAACTTCAGATTTTAAAGATATTATGTTTGGAAATATCTCAAGTTGGGGTGATGTTGGAGGGGCGGCAAGATCGAAAATAAAAATATATTCACCGCCACAAAAATCAGCTCATTATAAAAATCTTAAAAAATTATTAGGATTTAAAGAACTTCCGGTAGGGTCAAAATATGCTGATATGACTCCTTCGGTATTACTTAAAGTTAAAGATTATCCTACCTCAATTGGTTGGTTATCTTATGCAAATGCGGCACAGAATAAGAGCGTTAAGATTTTGGAAATAGTTCAAGATGACGTAAGGGTCGGGATTAATCAGGAAAATATTACTTTAGGAAAATATCCATATAGTCAAGGGATGTATTTTTATACTAAAGGAGAACCAACAGGTAATGTAAAAAAATTATTAAATTTTATTAAAAGCCCAAAAGGGGATGCAATTATAAAAAATGCTCATTTCTTTTTGCCCTAGTAGTTAGTTGATGTCGTTAATTGTCATTCAAAATAAAGTATTAGATTGAAAAAGCTTTTGCTCATATAAATATTTTAATAGTAACTTTTTAAGTTTGTTACTTTTAAAATTATGGGTACTGGCTTCAGCCTTTGCTTAATTTGTGTATCCCGTGTTTTTTATTTATGAAACACGGGTAACTGTTCACTGGGGATGTAACGTGCTTGCATGTAATATTTTATTTTTGTAGTCGCTCACCAGTGTCCATATTGTCTGTAGCCTTAGTTATATTATGGGACTAAATTTTTAAGGGTCGCGGAAAAAAAGTATATTATCCCATGTTGTTTGTCTTTTCAGTCGTCTTCTTCATCAAGGCAATAGAAGCCTAGTATAACAATGTAACTGTAGTCTTGATGAAGAAGACGACTGAAATTCTGTTTATTTTTTGGGCATTTATTAGTTTTCGTGGCTCTAATAGTCTCTGTGTTACGGTATGTTATTCCCTTTCAGGGTTGTCTTTCGTTTGTTGGGGTTTTGGGTCCGTAAGTCCAGCTTCTTTTTTAATTGCTTCAATATCCAATTCTTCTATCCATTTTGGCATGTTGATCCAAAATTCATGAAAGTTGTATCCTCCTTTGGACATCTCTCGAAGTGCCTCTTCTTTGCTCCATCCTTGAATAGCGATACGGTAGATGGCGATCATAGTTCCTGTGCGGTCTGCACCGTGTAGGCAGTGTACAAGTATCGGGGTTCTTCTCGGGTTGGTTGCAATTTGAAGGAACCGTACCACATCCACTTTTTCAGGGTGCCAGGCCTTCATGTAGATGTGTTCATAGGCCATGCCGGTATTGGCTATCTTTTCACGATCAGAATGAAATGAGCGAAGATTGACTATAGTTTCAATGCCAAATTGTTTGAGATTCTTCATGCCCTCATCAGTGGGTTGAGCGCTACGGTATAGCGTGTCGGATATTTTATTAAAATTTGGCACTCCGGTAAGAATTAGTGGTTGAGCCCAGGATGTTGGTCGTGGCTCTTCTTGTGCCAGGCAAGGGGGTATCGATAACAACATGATGAGTAGAAGGAGGAGGAGTGGCTTGATATTTCTAAAATATTTCATGTAGAATACCCTTAATTGATTTTGGTGGTTATTGGCTATTGGTTATTGTAAAACGTAAAATCCTCTAAATAATATTTCATCTCGGAGTTTGTCGCTTTTCTGTTTGTATCGTTAGTTGTCTATTCATCGAGGGTGGCCGGTCATAGGGCTTGTAACTATCTGATTTAATGAAGTATTAATCTGTAAGTTGTCACAGGTATGGAACGTGTAAGCGCTTCTGCGTGCTAAAGTCTCTCTATACGGCAGGAAGCGATAATGCGAAAATGTGGTTCGGTGAACGGTTACGATATTTTAGTTTTATTAAAATACGTTATAAAATAGGTGGACGTTTACGTTATTCTTGCTCAGAATGTTCCATGGTAGCAAGGTTTAAAACTATAAGCCCGATGAAGATCATTCCAATTCCAGCGCTAATGAGCAATAATGCGTTGAATTGCCCATCTTGGCCATATATGGTGACCATTTGCTGGGAGAGGTTTTGGCTGGCTGCTTTGGCTATTTCCTGTTTAATTCCTAAGTATACTCCGTATGTTGATGTTATTATCCCGAAAGTAAAAAGGAAAATGATTCCTTTTTGGGTGTGTTGTTCTTTTATCTTGCTCTGTTGCCGTTGGTAGTGGATGATTAGCGCCAGAGCGGGGATCATAGTGAGGGAGATGGGCCAGTATTCTGGAGGCATGTTGGTTATCCATGTTTATGGTGGATTGTTTTTGATAATGTTGTGTATAAAAGATACGGTACTGCCATTTATTGATTCTTTTATACTTTATGGAAATTAAAAATAATATCAAGGGAAACTTTGGGTAAAAGATTTAAAGGGTAAGTATTTGCTCGCAGCAAAGGTGATGGGTTGGTATTAAGATATCTTACGATATATTTTTCTTCTAAAGAGGTACTATAGTGTTAAGTAAGTATGAAATCAATAGGTTGGAGAGTTACGATAAAAAAGGTAAAAATGTTATTATTCTTGGTTTGATTCTGGTCTCTTTGTGCTGGTTGACGGCAGCATTTAATTATCAACAGGCTATGGCGTTTAGCGGTAAAAATAATGTGGAGTTGATGAACGTGATTGATAGTTGGAGTAATGGAATAACATTACCAGCGTATTATACTGGAACCTTTGTTCAGATCACCCAGCATTTGATGCTTAGTCTTATTGATTTGGCTCTCGGTTTTGTTTTTGGTACTTTTCTTTTAATGTATATACGGGAAGGGATTCTTCAACGCAAGGTTTTACGGGTCTTAAAGGAGAATCATGTTTTACCCTCTGCCTGATAAATAGGAAAATAAATAGCATATTCAAAAACCGATTACATTTATTAATTTCCGAGGCCTTTATTTTAACTTGTAAGGGGTTGGGCAAAATATTAACTATCCCAAAAAAGGGGTAGGTTCTTTAGTCCTATTTTAGGATAGGCAATAGGCCCATAGCTAGGTATGTAACTGCTGTTTCCATAAAGAATACGCTAAGAAGACAAGCTAGTTTGGATAATCTGTTTTTTTACGAAGCCTAAAAGTTGGTTTGAGATATAAAAAAGATACGGGATAGAAAATAATGAAAAACCGCTATGATCAAAGTGAAGCCCAGCAATACATAAACCGGTACCCCGAGATCCCTGAGGATGTGGCCTTGCGGGTTTATACTTCACGGATTATCGGCAAGGAAGCGGATTTGGTACTGCATGGTGGTGGTAACACTTCGGTCAAAACCGAGATAAAAAATATCCTGGGCGAGAGTGTGGAAGCTATCTTTATTAAGGGTAGCGGTTGGGATCTCTCTGTTATCGAGCCCCAAGGTTTTCCGGCTTTAGATCTGAATTATCTTCGCAAATTGCGGGTTCTTGAAGAACTCAGCGACGAGGAGATGGTCAATCAGTTTCGTACTCACCTTTTGGACGCATCATCTCCCAATCCTTCCATTGAAACTTTGGTTCATGCCTTTTTACCCTATAAATTCATCGATCATAGTCATGCCGATGCCATAGTTGCCCTGACCAATCAAGAAAAGGCTGATGAACATATTCAGAAGGCCTTGGGAGATAAAGCGGCAATTCTTCCCTTTATCATGCCGGGATTTCCTTTGGCCCAAAAGACTGCTGAGCTTTTTGAGAAAAATCCTCATGTAGAATGTATAATTTTGAAAAATCACGGCATATTTACCTTTGGCGATGATGCGCAATCCGCCTATGACAATATGATTAAATATGTGACCATGGCCGAGGATTATTTAGCCGAAGCTGCTAAACAGGTCGAACCGGTGGAGCGGGTGGAGATTGTTCCTCCGGATCCGGCGGTGATCATGCCCATCTTGCGGGGGGCGCTTAATCGAGGTCTTGAGGAAGAGGGTGACGGCTTTTATTTGCAGTTGCGTGACGATGCAGCAATCCGGGAAGTGTTTGACCGGGTGGATGCTGTAGAGTTGTTGGTTAGTGGTGTGTTGACTCCTGATCACGTTATCAGAACAAAGAATTTACCGGTTTTTCTGGATTTCTCCTGGTGCGATACAGAGGAAACTATCCGTAATGAAATCGAAACGGCCCTTGGTGAGTACAGTAAGGCCTATGAAACCTATTTCACCACCCAGGTTGAAGGAAAGGGTGTTAGCCGCACCATGCTCGATACCATGCCTCGGGTATTTATGGTGCGTGGTCTTGGCCTCATCACCGCCGGAAGAAGCATGAAAGATGTGCGCATAGCTGCTGACATCGCCGAACATACCATCTCCACCAAAGTACAGGGATCTTGTATTGGCTCCTATGCGCCTTTGGCTGATGAATCTATCTTCGATATGGAATATTGGAGCCTGGAGCAGGTTAAACTTGGCACACGGAAAATGGCCCATCTGCAGAGTAAAGTTGCACTGGTTACCGGCGGAGGCGGCGCTATCGCAGTGGGTATAGGACGCCAATTGCTCAAAGCCGGAGCCTGCGTGGTCTTGACCGATGTGGATCAGGAACGTTTGCAACGGGTGGAGCAGGGGTTGGCTGCAGAGTTTGGTTCGGATCGTCTGGCAGCGCTTCACATGGATGTAACCAATGAACTGTCGGTGGAAAATGCTTTTCGACAAACCGCAACTTTGTTTGGCGGAGTGGATGTGGTGGTTCCTAATGCCGGGCTTGCCCATGTGGCCAAACTTGCCGATTTGGTGGATGAGGATTTTCAGCGGGTTACGGCAGTAAACATGTTCGGAGTTTTTAAGGTTATCAAAGGAGCCGAACCCCTGTTGCGGCGGCAAAATACAGGTGGTGATATTATTGTTAACAGCTCCAAAAACGTTTTTTCACCGGGAGCTTCCTTTGGTGCCTATAGCGCTTCCAAGGCCGGAGCCCATCAACTGGGAAAAATAGCTGCCTTGGAAATGGCCGAGATAGGGGTGCGGGTCAATATGATCAACGCCGACGCCATTTTTGATGCAGGCGAGGTCTCCTCAGGATTATGGGACGTGGTTGGCCCTGACCGCATGCGCTCCCGCAACCTAGATCCCGAAGGCTTAAAAGAATACTATCGCCAACGCAATCTACTAAAAAGCACTGTAACCGCCGATCATGTAGGCAATGCAGTGGTGTTTTTCGCCGCCGGCTTCACCCCCACCACCGGAGCAACCCTTCCGGTTGACGGCGGCGTCCCCGACGCCTTTCCCCGCTGAGTATCTGTTGCTTTTGCTCTAAGTTAAATTCTACAGCGCTACTTATAGGCCTGGCAAACTACCGTGTGGTGCAGGTCAACAGAAAGTAGCGCTATGGTGTTCTCTATTCGTACCTGGTCACAGCGTTCGTAACCAACTGTTTTAGTAGAGCCCTCATTTGTAAGTGGTTACAGGAACTTTATCTTCATGCGGCTGCCCTGCCCACATAGAAGGGCTATAGTATCACTTCACCCAAAAATGGAGTAAACCTGTCATTACCTTTTGCAATGGTCGAGGGGATTGTAACACCTGGAGATGTGGAAGTTGGCCTTATTGTTAACGGTTATCTTGCTCAAAGGAGTGGAAACAATTTCTTTGTAAACTCCCAGCTGCTTCTTGAGGGAGAAAATACGATAACAGTCTCTGTAACTATGGTTGCCGGTGGGACCATATCCGACTCGATAACTGTCTATGTTGATACCAGGGAGGTAGATGAATGGACTTCTGTGGAATTGATTTCTCGTGTCGGGGTTGCGCCTTTTAAAACAACCGTATTTGCATAGATGAACTTGTTGGCAGCCAAAAATGTTTCTTCTTCGTTAAGTTATTAAGGACCTGGGCAAGTTCTTATCTCGCAAATCGGTTCTGGAGAGTATGATTTGGAAATTGCTGATCCGGGAATCTACCGGCTCTCCTATCAGGCCACCAATGACCTGGGCTTTTCCTTTCAAAGAGAGGTAAAGTAAATGTCTATGAACTTAAAGAATTGATCGCTTTGCTACAGGCAAAATGGAATAATATGAGAGGAGCCGTTTTCAACGGGAAATATCGTTGCAGCTCTTGATGAAATCTCCAGTAACGCCAAAGACACGTACTCTTATAACTTTAATTTGTAGAGTAATCGAACTATCTAGCGGGCTTGTTGAGGTCATAAGCGGATTGTTATAGTCAGTTAAGAGAAGCGTAAGAGGATAGATGCCGGTCCAGTAAAAAAATGATCAAAATTGCTTATCTTAATATTGGTAAACTTGATTTCAGCCTATTCGTATGAAATAGCGAGGAGACATGATAAACGATATGCATATTATCACAATTGATGAAATTAGAAGTCGTCTGTATGATGCTGAGATCTGTATGTTTATGGAGTATCCATTTGGGGATGAAAATAGTATAAGATATTTATCTTTAACGGAGGGTCAATTATATAATCCTTATTTTGGTGATATTGAGATTTTTGAATTGTTAGCAGGATGTTCGTTGTCTTGTCCTGGTGTTAAGCCACGAGGTTTACCTTCAGATATGTCTACTGACGTATTTTATGTAACATATCGTGCTGTAATTGATCAGTCGGATATAAAAAAAATTGGAAATATGAATTATATTACGATTGATGACTATAGAAATGATTTCTTTTTTCGTGGTAATGGTAATTTAATAATAAATACTCCAGATTTTGCGATTCCTACTAAATATGGATATGTAAAAGATTTAAATCCTGATGTGTTTTGCCATAGCTATTTATATTTTTCCGAAATAACAAGTCTTTTTTTGAAAGCAGGTATTCTGATTGCCGAGTTGAACCCAATTTTTCAAATTGTTATTAATACTCTTGAACTATTAACAAAAAACCATGGTGATAAATCCAGACTAGTGTTTTGGTTTAGGAGCTGATAACAATTGGGGATCGACAGATGGGGGGGCGGGGCGAACTGAAAGCTCTGATTAAAACTGGTAAAAGATAGAGAGTGAAAAAGTCTTATGGTGAAGGTCTAGCATGCTACACCAGTATCGAGTCATGCGGCAATTTCAGTAATGTGATTGCTGAAGCGTTGACAGAGGGAAGCACTGGCTGGCTATTGAGCTCCGAAATCACCAGTTTTCGGGTGCCGACCATGTGGTCTGATGGGTTTGACGGAGGGTCGGATCAAGATATGTGCTTGTTGTTTATGTGTTTTAGTGTAGGTGGGGGGGGCATTTTGGAGTCAAAATGGGCAGGTTAAGAGTTTGGCCGATGAGAATCCAGCTCATAATTGCCACGGAATAAATGGGTCAGAGTGACGTTAAATTCCCTGCTTGCGCCACCCCAAGGGTCGATCTCGTTTCTTCGACATTACTCTCCTGCCTGTTAAATTCTCTATCTCTTCTTTGAAGCGGTCATGTCCAATCGCCATCCCTCTATTGGTTTTTTTCTAATCTCTTCCAGTAGCTCACTTTCGTCCTGGTGGTCAAACTGAGAACGATAATTGAATTGAGGTTTCATAACTTCTCTGCCCTGGGCGGGATATTCCTGGTGAGCTGTGCATAAGTTAGATTTTTTGCCCAGTGCATTTATCTGGTAGCTTGTCCAGCAGTATTCACCAGGGTTGCTATCAATGCCAGCGCGCACAGGATTAAGTTCTCTGTAGCGATAAAGCTGAAGCAACTAGTCTATTTCCTATACCAAAAAGGATTTGAATCTTCCTTCCCATAAGGTGGCTCCCGCTATTTTGTGTGGGTAAACTTGGTTACGCCAGCAGAGACAGCTTTGGCCAAATAGATTGCAGAATGCTTGCAGTCAACGGGTAGCATGGAGAGGAAGAGCCAGAAAGACTAAGCCCTCCGGGTGCTCGCAAACTCGCAGCCTTGATGGCTTTTCCTCTCCATGCTGTACTTACAGGTGACGAAGGCGATAGGGATTTCATGCCTCCGGCGGGGCTCTAGCTCAAGGGCTACCCTTTAATTAAATGATTTCTCAATTTATTTTGTATTACCCATACAAAATAGAGAAGCGCCATTTTTTTATCACGAACTTGAATAAGGTGAAATTGATAAAACAAGAAAGGCGACCAATGGTACTTTTGCCCTTGGCTCAAGCAAGTTTACCGAGGAAAAAAGCGAAATGCACGGACGCTGTGTTGTCGAAAATAAATTCGGCGTAATCTTAGCCAAAATTATTTTTTCTGAGGTTCTAAGTTGTTAATATTTAATGTAGTGTTTGGTCATGTGGCTAGCTGAGCTTTGATGTTGTCCAGGCATTAAGACTATATCTGTCCTACTACGGTAATGATTTGCTGATGGTTACTGCCCACCATGGTCCATGGGTTCTTTTTAATAGTGCGGCCCAATACCAGGAAGAGCTGTCGCTCCAACTGTTATTTTGTTCATCATATATTCTTTCTCGGATTTCCAAGGTTTTTTTTCCGTTTTGTTGAGCCAGATTTTGGGCCCAGTGATTTCCTCGACTATCCACCAGTAATGGACGGGTTTGGACCGTGTACCCGGTGCCTTTAAGGCAGATGTCGGCGAAATGTAGTTTGCGGGTGGCTCGGTCCGTCCAGCGGATGATAATTTCATGTTCTCCATCTGTAAAGCGACCAATATGACCGGGAAAGTTTTCGTGCCAGGCTTTCTCTTCGTCTGTAAGAGGTAAGGCTTTGATGGAGCGACCTTCTACTGTTTCCGGCCATCCGGGGAAGGTGCTTGTTTCCGCACTGGTTGTTTGTTCGAGACGGAGCAGGGGGATCAGCGCGGCAGCAATATGGAGGATGATCCAAAGCTTTTTCATGATAATGCTTCTTTCTTGATGTCCGAGTGGTCGTGCAAGTTGGGTGGGATGGGATGTGGTTTTGACCCGGTCCTCATTTTGTTGCAAAAATACATTATAGTCATAGAGGTAAGTGCGAAAACGATCAATCCTATTCCATTATGAGCCCATTGGGGAGCTGTTATGATCCGAGCCTCAATAAAGAATAATGAAAAGGCCCGTAAAACATTGCCGATAAAGATAACCGGCATGGCAAAGATGTAGGTGAGCCAAGTGCGAAAACTACTCAGGTCGGCAAAGCAAGCTAAAGTAAAATTCAGGTACAGTCCCGACCAGAGCATGCGAATCCCTGAGCAAGGTGCGTCCACGCAGACAACTTCAGCGGCAAGATGTAAGCCGGTCCCTTGTGCAGAAACCGGAAAACTAAAAAGGTTAAGCAACCATGCGACCAAGTGGGCGGTTACCAGTCGTACCGGGTAACCCAGGTAAAATTGCATGGTTGCTATAATTGGCAACGAAAGTAGCAAAAGAGCGAAGACGCCCAGGTGCATGGAACGGCCCAGTTGTGCCGGGCTCAAGATTAAAGCCATTGAGGCAATGGCTAGTCCGGCCCGGCCCAAGGGAACCATGTGTTGAAACGTAATGAGGTAAAAAGCGGTGCAACCGGCGGAAAGGGCCAGGTGGTGCGTGCGTATCTCTCCGTTTTTATTTCTAGAAAATAAGAATACCAGGGCGGTTAAGAGGGCAAGTAGGCCCCAGGGCTCATCGGAACGATCACTAATTCTATTGAGATACCACCCCCACACCGGCCAAAAGGTAACCAGCTGGATTAACAGCAACCAACGTAAGGCAATTTTCATTTATGACTTTCGAAAAAAGCCTTTAATCTACCTGTATAGATAAGCCAGGTAAATAAACCGGCCAGGAGCAATAACATCATCATATAGGTTTCCGGTTCTGGTACGGTTGGTACGTTGGAACCCACGGCATAATTGGAAACGCCTTGGGGTAAGAGTAAAGGTTGTTTTACGCTCTTGGATTTGCCGGAACTGTTTCTAACCTGCTCATCCACAGCTATAAAAGAGGTGAACTGGGTAAGGAGGTTGTAAGTTAAACCTAGGTTGGTGATTTCTGCTTTACGATCCATATCATGATCAAGGGCATAATAATCGCCTTGGGTCTGAATCCGGTTGCGAGCCCAGAGGTAACGCAATCCTTTATTGGATGCATCGGGGGGTGAGGATGATAAAGAGATCTGTTTTTCAAATATTTCACCACCGTGGTTTCCTCGAACGGTGATATTCCCCTCAGCTTTACCCTTCCATTTGCCGTACAGTGTGATTGGTCTTTGAGCGAGCAGATCCGGAATAGCCGGAGGTTCCACTTGGTAGGCATCAAATTCGCCGTAATCAATGTGGATATCAGTTAGTACCGGAGTGTTGATATATTTTCTAAATTTATCGGCCTGAAATGAGGCCTCCTCGGATGTTAAAATCACAAACGGTTCACCTTGTCCGGCTCTTGCCATCCCTTCAATAAGAAAACGGTTGACGCTGGATCCAATCCCAAAAGCGAACAAATTGGCATTGTTGAGATTGTCACGAATGAATTTAAAGGTGGCGGTCTCCACGTTTACGTAGCCGTCAGTGATAACTATGATGGTGCGAGAGACATCTTCTGCTGCGGGTAATTGTAAGGCGCGTTTCATGGCGGGCAGTAGCTCTGTACCACCACCACCTCCTTGGCGGTCAATAAAATTTAAGGCCCGATTTATGTTATCGGTGGTGGCGGCGAGTGATCTTTTGGCCATTATGTTGGAGCTGGAGGCAAATAGTAAGACATTAAAGGTATCTGTGGGCCGTAGGCCGGAGACGAGGTCGCGAATTAAATCTTTGGTGGTATCAAGGGGAAATCCATTCATGGAGCCGGAAACGTCAACCACATAGATATATTCACGGGGCGGGATTTGCTCAACAGTTACCCGCTCGGGTGGCTCCATAGTGAGAAGAAAGAAGTTCTCTTTTTCGCCCTGGTAAAGAAGAAGACCTGCTTGCACCTTTTGATCGCGTAGTCGATAGCGTAGCACATAGTCACGATTGCCGTTCGGTGTCTCTTTGTCGGCCAAAGTTATTGTGGCGCGGTTTTCAGCAGTGAAGGAGCTTTTGACCTCATGGGTAGGACAGCTCACATTGCGAATGGGGATGCCGGTGGCAAGGTTAACCGTGATGTCGAAGAGATTGGTCGGCGGCTCGCCTTTTCCAAGGTAGGGGTTTGCCGTCCAGTTATTCGGGGAAGGTGAGTCTGTGGTGTTGGTGGCATAGCGAGGGCCGACCACGGTGGGATAGATAAATTCGTAAATGCCTTCATCGGGAAGCAGGTTTTCGGTATAAAAAAGTTCGACCTTAATCTCGTCGCCCGGCATGATGTTGGCGACATTCATCTGGAAAACATTGGGTCGGTGTTGTTCTAGCAGGGAAGCGCTTTTACCTTCCGCTTTGGCTTGCTCATATTTTTGGGTAGCTGCTTTTCTTTCCATGATCTTAGCTGTCACCACTCGTTCACCAATGGTCATCCGCATCCCGTATACTGCAGATCGAGTGGATCCGGGAAAGACGTAGATAGCCTCCAAGGGTTGTTTGCTGGTGTTGGCATAGAGTTGAGTAACTTGAACATCGGCGATGGTGCCTGCGATATTTACTAGGGCCGAGGTTTTTTTCAGGGGAAGTTGCTCTTGCCCATCGGTGTCACTGATGACCCGGAAATATGGAGATAGGGTTTTGTCATCGCTTTCATCTATATTGTTTGTTGCGGCAGCGGTTATGGGTATGAATGAAAATAATAAAATAAGGAGCTGGGGGATAAGCGTTAACGAGATGGCTTGACCTGCGAATCTACTGTTTATCATGTGTTTTAAGTCCTCTTGTTTTGTAAAATAAGGAGGAAACCATTATCCGTGCTAAGCGTGTTAGGGTTTGGGATGAATATTATAAGAAAAAAGGTACCTGGTCACAGGGTTTATAACTAACTGATTTAATACAGCGCGAGATAGTAAGTGGTCACAGAGATCTTATCTACATGAGGTTGCCTCTGTCCCATAGATGGATATAGCAAGCAGTTATAACTCGTTAAATCTTAGGCAAATGTGACAATTAATATCTCATGGTCTATTGAGTCAGTTTGTTGCAAACCCCTTGACCAGGAACAAATAATCTTATTGTGGATAAGGATATTTATCAACTATAATAAAGCGGTAAGTGTTCTCAAGTGGTAGTGGTAACAATTATTACAAGATTTAAAGGGCGTGAGCGGATGGTAGTTGTAGGAGGTTGTGGGGGCAATACTGATAACTTAAGGATAGTAAGGTAGCTGTCGGTTTTACCGACGGGCACAGAACACTGTCGTCAGGCTAAGTCTGAAAATGTGTTAATAGAACAAGATGTTAATGGATTAGGGAGAGCAGTGGTCAATCATAAGGATTGCTTCTACGATGCAACGGTGCAGCGGTGTAACACCGTGGAACAACGTTAATGCGGTTATAGTTGGTGGGGTAATTGTTGTTTTTATAAGCAGAAATGCTGCGGGCGGCCTCTGGGGCCGCCTCTACAGCTTCCGGGTAGATTCTACCTTTCGTAAAATTAACAACTTTTGCTTAAGTCAACAGTATTGTGTCACAAGGAAGACCCTTACAAGCTTCATCTAAAAAAGATATTAATTGATTTTTTTAATGGTGCTGTCGCCGTCAATTAAGTAGGGCGGAGCATCCTCATCGGGATCAACTCTGTTGCCGATCATTTCATGAACAACTCCCCCGTCTATGATTATGATACCTGGGTTACCGTCGAGCTTGGTTACCTGGTTATAATTGAGTTTTAGGGCAATACTTGCGTTGATGGCAATGCCGGGCTCTTTGGGTTTTGAGACATAGTTATTTTCTATTATGCCGGTTGCACCGCTGCTCAGTGCGATTCCTGTAGCGCCCGCGTTGTATACATAATTACCCTGGATAATAACCGGTCGGTTTACCGACCCAGCCCCTTTGCTGGAGATTCCCGGACGGTCGGGTCCATTGTCGTAAACCACATTTTTTATGATGGTCGGGTGGGCGGTACGATCAATAGGGTGTTTGCCCTGGTTCTTGCCAATTTGACATAAAATTCCGCCGCCTGGATTGTCATGGACGATGTTGCCAATAATGGTAGCGTGGGAACCATGTTTGTTACCCATACCGGGTGAGGGTTTGGCACCGAGTTCGGAATCGTTGTTATTGAAAACATCGTTACCTAAAATAGTAGGGCTGGAGAAATGGTTGCAACCTATTCCCAAGCCTAAACTACCGGTAATAATGTTGTTATAAATAATAGCTGAAGCAGAGCTTTTGATGTTTGCATAGCGAAAATCCCTATTTTCAATGGGGCTTTCCTGATCATTAAATACAACATGGCTACCGATACCGGTGGAGCCCATGTCTTTGATATAGCAATTCATGATAATCGGGCTGGCTCCGCGAATATTTAATCCGTGGGCGTGTCCGGGGGTATGGTGATCTTGATGCGGGAGATTGCGAACGGTAAAACCGTCAACAATGGTTTTGTTGGTGACCCCAGGGTTGAAATCTATCATCCCGTGTTTGGAAGGAGTGGTTTTTATCCCATCGATAATGGTGCGTAGCGTCCGGCGAGGTAGTTGTATTAGTGCGTTTTTAACTGATACTAGCTCGTCGCCATTGTCGCTGGAGTCGGATACCAGTTTAACCCCATCTTTCATGACTAGTTGTTCGTAATAGGTGCCGGCTGCAACAAGTATGGTGTCACCGCTTTGAGCTGCATTGATGGCTTGTGAAATAGTTGGGAAGGTAGCGGGAACTTGGAGTAGCTTACCGTTTTTATGGAATTCTTGATCAATTAAGGCCTCAGCGTGTTCTTTGGCGGTTTGCTGAGCGATTTTCACGGCTTCATGGATTGTTACCAGTTCTACTTTTTCAGTACTTTGCAAGGCCAGGGTTTCATCCGGCATCCCGCTGACTATTTCTTGGATTTTGCTTTTAATTTTTCCCTTTATTTCCTTTTTGTTTTCGGTACGGTTATCTTTGATGGCTTCTTTGATTTTGCCGAAATCAGGGCCTATGGCCATGGAATTGGTTGTGGGGATGAAGCAGGCCACGAGGAAAAAAATAAACATCCTCATTAGTAGGAAGTTACGAGAGTTGTAAATCATATAAATTCTCCAAAATAAAAAAATATTAAAAGGCTGGGCCCTTGATAGCATGGTTAAATTATGATCAAATTACTCTGGAATGTTTCCTTGGGCACTCTTTAAGGAAAAAATCGTAATTAAAGAATACGCCCCTTATTATTTTAATACAACATAAACTTAAAAAAAATATTTTGTAGGTTTGGGACTGTCTTATTGTTAGATGTTTATAATCTTAAAAAGATAAAACTTTGTGACTTGTTAAATAGGGAGGCGGAAAATGTATGAACGTAAAAATAATATTTTAATATTTCTATGGCTCGCAAGCATTATCATTATTAACGCGCTAAGTTTGGGGTGATAATCGCTTGACAAGTTGTAAGTGGTTATCGGCACCTCATCATACCACGCCGATGTAATAAAACTTTTTTTGTACCTGGTCACAATACCTAACTGATTTTATACTGTGCGAGATAGTAAGTGGTCACAGGTGCCTCAGATTTTTGCAGTTGCCGCTGCTCGCTATAGCTTTTCTATGCGGGCAGGGGCAACCGCATGAAGATGAGGTGCTTGCTACTACTTACAATTGTGGAGCATGGGACCAACTACGATAAAATATATTTATAAGGATTACGATAAATGCAGCTTCAAAGTTTTGTCGGTATTTTCGGGCTGGTCGCTATTGCCTGGTTATTGAGTGAAAATAGATCAGTAGTAAAAATTAAATATATTCTATTCGGTTTGGCTCTTCAGCTTCTGGTGGCCGTGTTTTTGCTAAAGTTGCCTATGAGCAGGAACTTTTTCTTTTTCTTGAATAAGGTGGTGATGGTTATCCAAAATAGTTGCGAAGCAGGTACTTCGTTTATTTTTGGATATTTGGGGGGTGGCACACTACCCTTTGAGGCCACTGTGCCTGGTGCGACTTTTATTTTTGCCACCAGGGCATTACCCTTGATTTTGGTGATAAGTGCCTTGTCATCACTATTTTTCTATTGGCGTATTACCCCATTGGTGGTTCGTGCTTTCTCTTTTGTCTTACAGAAAACTTTGAATATAGGTGGCGCATTGGCCGTAAGTTCTGCTGCCAATGTGTTTGTGGGGATGGTAGAGGCTCCTCTGCTTATTCGACCGTATCTCAAAACACTTACCCGTAGTGAGTTGTTTGCGGTGATGACCTGCGGCATGGCCACCATAGCAGGTACCGTTATGGTCTTATATGCTTCGGTTTTAAACGGGGTCGTTCCAGATGCCATGGGCCATATTTTGACCGCTTCTATTATTAGTGCTCCGGCTGCCGTGATGCTGGCAGGAATTATGGTTCCGCCCCAAGGAACAACCACTTCTGGTGACTTTTGTCCTCCTTTTCAGGCGAAGAGTACCATGGACGCCATTACCAGAGGTACAACCGAGGGGGTGGCGCTGCTTATTAATATCATTGCTATGCTTTTGGTGTTTATCGCCTTGGTTAGTTTGGCTAATCAAATCCTGGCCCTGTTGCCATCGCCGGGCCAAGGGCCGATCACCCTACAAACTATTTTGGGATA
>JAOTSI010000434.1 GCA_029865005.1 Desulfobulbaceae bacterium | reverse complement strand
AAGAGGTCCGGGTGGATTGTGACAGCGATACCGTGGTTTTTAAAGTGGAGCAACTGGGCGGAGCGGCCTGCCATAAAGGGTATCGAAGTTGTTTTTTTAGGCGGGTCGAAAATGGCGAGCTGGTACTGGATATGGAAAAAGTTTTTGATCCAGATAAAGTATACGGCTGAGGGCTGCCTAGTTCAACTTAATAAGTTATTAGTTATTAAAGAAAGGATATAGAAGAAATGAGTGTTTTAAAAATAGGAATACCTAAAGGAAGCCTTGAAAAGGCGACCATTGAATTGTTTGCTAAGTCCGGCTGGCAGATAAGTTTAAAATCACGTAATTATTTTCCCGAGATTGATGATCCTGAAATTTCTTGTTTCATCTGCCGTCCTCAGGAGATGTCTCAATATATTGAATCCGGAATGCTTGATGCTGGAATAACCGGCAAAGACTGGACCTTGGAAAATGAATCGGATGTTGAAGTGATTGCTGAATTGGTCTATTCCAAGGTCAGTAAAAAGCCTACTCGTTGGGTAATAGCAGTAGCCGGGGATTCGGATATCACCACCGTGGACCAGCTTGAAGGAAAGAAGATTTCCACCGAGCTGGTTAATGTCAGTAAAAAGTTTTTTGCCGAGCGCAATATCAATGTGGATATCGGGTTTTCTTGGGGTGCAACCGAAGCTAAAGCTGTTTCCGGTCTGGCAGATGCCATTGTGGAGGTTACTGAGACCGAATCGACTATCCGTGCCCATGGTTTACGGGTTATTCATGAGTTGATGCAGTCAAATACCCAGCTCATTGCTAATAAGTCAGCTTGGCAAGATCAGTGGAAACGGGAAAAGATTGAGAATATTTCCACTTTGTTGCAAGGTGCCCTGCGGGCTGATCGTATTGTGGGTGTGAAGATGAACGTACCTGGTGATAAGCTTGACCAGCTTATTGATGTGCTGCCAAGCGTTACTGCTCCCACTGTGGCCAAACTCTATAAAACGGAGTGGTTTTCCGTGGAAACGGTTATCTCTGAACATCAGGTTCGCGATTTGGTACCTAAGCTTAAAAAACTCGGTGCAGAGGGAATTATTGAGTACACCTTAAATAAAGTTATCTAATTTATCGTGACGTGGAGGGCATGGGGCTTGTAACTAGCTGACTTGATCACCCATGGAAATATGGTCGTTATGATCATTTACAATTTATCTCATACGCCTTTTACGTAGTACCAATTAAAAAATATCCCGCTTCGGATTTTCCGGAGCGGGATATTTTTTTTGTTATTTTTTTAGGCTTGGTACAAATACTACCGTTCTGGTTGAGAGGGAACCCTCATAAATCAACAGGCTTCTTTACCCGCCAGGAAATAGAAATTCACAGAAGGAAAATAATTGCATTAGAGGCGAATAGGAATTATTATTAAGGTTAAGGGCTGCAATGCATCTCCCCTTTTCCTAGTGTTTTCTGTATGAAAGGTAGTAGGTGCCCGTTACTCTTAGCTTTTAGTGATTTTGGTTGGTGTGATTTTCTGGTTCCCGGTTTTTAACAGGTGATGGATATGAGGGGACGGATAGACTGAGGTAAGCGGAGTGGATTATGGACATGCTGAATAATTGTTGGGAAATTAAAAAGTGCGGTCGACAACGGGGTGGCAATAAAGTAGCTGAGATGGGAGAATGTGTAGCTTCCATGGAAAATCTCGGACACAGTTGTTGGGTCGTACATGGTACCTTATGTGGGGGAAAGGTGCAGGGAAGTTCTCGTGATAAAGGACGCAATTGTATGCGTTGTGAGGTTTATAAAAAATATCAGCGTACAATCGGGGAGCATGGAGAAAAGGTAAAGGAATGTTTTCCTGATGAGGAAAAGAAATATAATGAAATAATTTTAAAGAGAATGACTGAGGAGTAAAAAAGATAAAGGAAGTAAAAAGTATTACCTGGTTACAGGGTTTGTAACTACCCTATTTAATACACCGCGAAATAGTAAGTGGTCATAGGTGGTTCAGATTTATGCAGTTGCCGCTGCTCGCTATAGTCCATCTATGCGGGGCAGGGGCTACCGCATGAAGATGAGGTGTCTGTGACCACTTGCAAAAAAGATGTCAATTCAAGTCATTAACTTTGCCTCTCAGTGCTTTTGTTCGGCCACGTTTGGTCTTTTTGTCAGTGCGCTTGGCGCGAGCAGATTTTGAAGCCTTTGTGGCTTTTCTTTTTTTACGGGCAACGGTGACGCTTTTAATTATTTGACGTAGTCGCTCAAGGGCCTCTGCTTTGTTCTTTTCAAAGCTACGATGTTTGCGAGATTTTATTATTATTTCACCGTTTTTGGTGAAGTGGTGGCCGCAGAGCCCAAGAAGTTTTTCTTTGTAGAAATCTGGTAGTGAAGAATCGGTTATATTAAAACGGAGGTGGACGGCGGAACTGACCTTGTTAACGTTTTGTCCTCCCGGTCCTTGAGCCCGAATGCCGGTTATTTCAATTTCACCGTCCGGTATGGAGACGGAATGGGAAATTATAAACATAAGTAGATTATTGGACTTGAGTTTCTTCTGTTTCCTGGGCGTCTTCCCATTCCCATGGAGATATGGGGTTGGTGCTTTGCCAAAGCCCTCTATCTTTTTTTCGTGCTTTCACTTGGTCAGCGATCCAATTGTCGCAGAATTCTTTGCGACATTTTTTCACATATACCCATGCATATCCGAGTTTGACCATTTCTTGGTTAATGTTCATGTCATTCATTATAACAACGGCTCTGGCCTTGTTACTTTCCGTGAAATCGATACCCTGTAGAATAATTCTTTTTCCCAGGATAGTATTTTTGAGTGCTTGAGCAGTATCGCTTCCAAACTCCTGCCCAAGTTTTGGA